>PEXZ01000026.1 GCA_002763345.1 Candidatus Micrarchaeota archaeon CG08_land_8_20_14_0_20_59_11 | reverse complement strand
GCGATAAGCGAGGACGAGCGCATCCTTCTGGAGGCGGAGGGGCTGGCGCAGGATTCGTTCAAGCTGAAGGCGATGCCCGAGCTTTCCGCGAAGGGAACGCTGCGACTGCTCGACGCTCCGATCATAAACTTCGAAAAGCTAGACGACGGCGTCCGTTTCTCTCTCCCGAAGGGATGCTATGCCACGGTCGCCGTCAAGTATATTCTAAACGAGTAGCGCTTATGCTCCCGACACGCACAGGTTCTTATCGTGGACGCGGAGCTTCACGCGCTCGCCCTCCTTCAGCCCGAGGGCGTCCGCGATGTCCGTCGGAATGCGCAGAATCAGGTTGCTGCGCACCTTTCCGAGCTTCGCGGTCGTTTCCTGCTGCCTGAGTTTGTTAAGCACGAGTATGCGCTGCGCCTGCCCCGGCTCGAAGTACTCCTCGCCGCAGGGGCATTTCCAACCGTCCACCGAATAGCCCTGAAAGCGCAGCTTTGCCTTTTTCGCCTTCTTTCCGCACACGACGCAGGTCATTTCGTTCATCTTAATCACCTATGTTTTTACCCTTCCCACGTGCACAACCGCCCAGCAGTCCCGCTTGTTGAAAACGTCGAGGCTTTCCGCCACGACAACCTTGACCGCAAACCCGCCGCGTTCGAGGCAGTACTCGAAAACGCCCTTCTTGCGCGCCCTGCCGGAAGGCTTTCCCTCCTCCAGAACCGCCAGCACGTCGTTCAAGTCCAGCCCATACTTGAAAAGCTCGTCCATCGCCGCCTTGGTCGGCACGAGCGGAGTCCCTTTCCACGTCACGTCCAGCGGGCTATGTTCCATACGTATACACAAAACGTATGTTTAGGACATATTTAAACGTTTCCGTGCGGGCATTATAAACGAATAAAAAGCGCCCTGCCCAAATACTTCTCCGTGCCTCGGTAGCTCAGCTATTCCGTCGAAGTAATTCGGCGGGACTGAACGGCAGAGCGACTGTTTTCGTTTACAAAAACGAAAGTCGAAACTGTTAGCCGTCCCAGAGCTCCGAAAGGAAGGGAAGGCAGAAATCAGTAGGTCGCAGGTTCGAGTCCTGCCCGAGGCGCTCCCGCTTATTTTAAAAGCCAGCCTTTGTTAGTCCGTGGGGGGTGTTCGGATGGACAAGGCGGTTGTGTTCGTTCTGGTTTCGTGCGTGCTGCTCTTCGGTTGCGTCGGCGCGCCGCAGGAAGCGGCCAGCCCGTCTCCGACGATTATCGCAAGCCCTACGCCCTTCCCTAGTCCTTCGCCCACGCCTGCGTTCGCGCCGCTGAAACTTGAATACGAACTCAGGACAACCACGGACGACCAGCCCACCACGATAAACGTGGATTACTTCTTTGAGGACGAGCGCACGTGCGGGGGAAAGAAGGCGTGGCTCGGCTTGATTGACTTTTACGAACCCGCCAAGCCCGAAGAGGGAATGTGGGTCAAGGCGTCGGTTACGCTGGACGACGGCGTTGCGGGAGTTTCGCAGCAACTTTCCAAAAACGAACTGGCATTTGACACCGCGCATTCGTACAGGAACGATTTGGACATGGCGTTCTTCATGAACTCGCTGTTCTACGCGGCAGGCGAGAACTTCGTGAACCACAGCGTCTGGACGAGCGAGGAGCCGATAATACTGAAGGACGTCACCGTATTCGGCAACGAGGCGGACGACATATCGGTTTTCAAGAAGGGCGCGGGAAAGGACGCAACGGTGCCGTGCACGGAGTTCAGCGTCGTAGGCAAGCGCGGGGGCAACGAGGTGCTTGTCTGCGTTACCGAGCCTGCTGAGAAGAACCCCCTGAGTTACGTCGTCTATTTCCGGCCTGGCGGGGAGGCACCATTCGGATGGGAACTGAAAAAGGTAGGGAAGGAAAAAAGCGGGGTGACGCGCATCCTGCAGTGCCTCCAGCCCGTGCTGTGCGACTACGTGCCGATGCCTTCGGGCGACGAACGTCAAGCGTGCGAGAGCGGCGGGAAGAAGATGCAGGCAACCAGCGACGAGCGCGGCTGCGTGCTGCGCTACGACTGCGTCGCTGCCGGGCTGAAGGTAACCATCAAGGCGCCTGACGGAAGCGCAGCGCCGAACATCGAGGTCGACCTGTGGAAGAAGAGTTCGTCGGGCTCTCCGGACTGGGCGGTACAAACGGGCGCCGACGGCGTCGCGACGTTCAACGTCCTTCCCGGCGAATACAAAATCGGCTTCAACATGAACGGCTGGCCGCAGCAGTACAAATTCCCGACTGGCTCCGACCATTTCGTAACTGTTCCCGACGGAGGAATCGCCTCGGCTGAGATAACGCTGGAGAACGCGTCCTGAAAAGGCTACCTCTTTTTCTTCCCGCTCAACTGCTGGTACGCGTAATACGCCGCGCCGAAAACGATTATTGCGCCGACGATTATCATGATGCTGTCGGTCAGGGGAACGGGCTGCGGAGTCGGCGTCGGAGTAACCGTGGCTGACGGCAGGGTTGGCGCGATTGTCGGTTCAGGCGTCGGCGTTGCGGCCTGCATCTCGGCTACGCAATCGAGCGTGTTCCCGTCCCACGAGCATTTGCCGGAAACGCAGCCGCACGTGCTCTGGACGGAGTCGCGCTGGAAGCAGGCGTAGTAGTCGGCCCACTCGCACGTCGTAACGTCGTTCTCCCCGCGAAGGATGCACAGCTGGCTGCTGCACCCGCCGATTACGCAGTCCGCATCGGTTTCGCAGCGCGTGAGCACTACGGCTGGCGTCGGCGACGGCGAAATCTGGGGGAACAGCTGCGGGTTTACGGTGGGCACGGGCGTCGGCTGGGCGGCGACCCACTGCTGGAGCTCGAGGCACGCAGCGGTCGCGCGCTGCAGCAAATCCGAGAAATCGCGGAGCGTTTCAGTTTCCAGGTAAACCTGGTATTCGGGGTTCGACAGCGCGGGGTTCGGACGGCAATCGAAGTCCGCCTTGGTGGTGTTGAGGGTTCCGTATTCGAACTTCTTGTAGCGCACCGTCAGGTTGTTGAAGGACGCGTCTCCGTCCAACTCGTAGTCGGGCTTGAGCATGTTCACATAGGCGCGGAAGTTGTCGTTCGCCCCGAGAACCAGCAGCCCCTCGTACGTGGTGTTCTCATAGCTCCCCGCAACCATCGTGATGCCGGGGTTCATGCCGAAGTGCGCATCAACGGCGCCGCGGATTCCTTCCTTTAGATGCATCACCTGCGGCGCATCCGAATACGCGAACGCGAACGATGAAAATGCGAGCAACGGCAGCAGACAAAGAAACGCCTTTTTCAAAACATCACCGAAGCGTTTAATACGAGGGCGCTTTAAAGGGTTTTTCGTGGACATGCCTTGCGACAGCAGTTCGCTCATAGCGCTCGCGGAGACGTGCAACATCGAGGCGCTGGAATTCCTTGCCCAGAGGACGAAGGCGCGATTTTTGATAACGCTCGCCGTGCGCGACGAAATCATCGCCCGTCCGCTGAACATAAGGCAGTACGCGTTCTCGGCGGTTCGGCTGAGGAACATGGTCGAGCGCGGGGCGCTAGAGGTGACGGAAGCCGACGCGGCGAAGACGGACGCGCTCATGGCGGACGCGAACAACGCCTACGCGGTCGGCGGCAGGGTGACGACGATTCTTCACAGGGGCGAGGCGGAATGCCTATCCTGCGCCAAGGGCGCGCTCCTGATTGACGAGAAAACAACCCGGCTGCTTATCGAAGACCCGGAAAAGCTGCGCGCGTCTATGGAGGTCGAGTACCGCCAGAGCGTCAAGGTCGACAGGCAACGCATAACGTCGTTCCGCGAGAAAACGAAGGGCACCGCGATAATCCGCTCTTCAGAACTGCTCGCAATCGCGCACAAGAAAGGCTTCTTCTTCGGATTCGGGGAACGGGCGGACGAGGCGTTCCACGCCGCGCTCTATTCGCTCAGGCAATCGGGGTGCAGCATCAGCGGGCACGAACTCGAGGAATACCAGAAAATCTAGGCGGCTTCGACTACGGATTCTCCCGCCTTCTTCGTTATCCTGAAAATCTTGTCCGAGAACGCCTCCAGTTCGCGTTCGTGCGACACCAGAATGACCTGCTCGCTCTTCAACTCGTCGAACACGTCACGCATCCGGTATATCTGCTCGCGGCTGAAGCCGTCGGTGGGCTCGTCGAGTATGAGCAGATTTGTTTTCAGCGACGCGCACTCGCGGCGCACGAGAGCGTTCAGCGCGAGCCTGTAGGCGAGCGCAACCGCAGTTTTCTCGCCGCCCGAAAGCGCGGAGACGTCCTGCTCGAAGCCGTTCTGCACCACCTGCGGGGTGAACGATTCGTCCACCGAAACATCGAGCTCGCCCTCCTCGACGAGCAGGGCGAACCATTTCGCGAAAAGCGCGTTGAAGTCGGCGTTGTACGACGCAAGGACGTGCGCCTCGATTGACGCGAGCGAGGGCGCGAAATACTCCTCAAGCCACGAACGGACGGCGACAACCTTCGCGAGCATCTTCCGCTCCGCCGCCTTCCCGGCGATTTTTTCAGCCAGCGAAGAAAGCCGCTCGACCAAGGATTCCAGCGAAGCGCGCGCTCCTGCAAGCAGGCGCTCCGCGTCCATGCGGCAGGCGTCCGCCTTCTTTCTGGCAGTCTCGAGCGCGGCGTAATCGGCGAACACGGCGTCGGCGCCCTTCATCGAAGCGTGCGCGTCCTTCAGTTTCTGCTCCAACCCGGGCAGTTCCGTCTCCGCCTTCGACGCGCGCTCGCGCAACTGTGCGAGAAACGCCTCCTTATCCGCGATTTCCTTCGCGATTTCCTGCGCCCGCCTGTACTCGTTTTCAGCAGCAACCGCAGCGTCGAGTTCGGCGCGCAACGTCTTCTCCTTCGCCTCCAGATGCGCCGCAACCTCCCGCTTCGCGGCGGCTTCCTTCAGCGCGTGCTCTGCGTGCTTCGCGAAATCCCCGCCGGTTGGTTGTCCGCAGGTGGGGCATTTTCCCGCTTTCGCGAGTTTGTCGGATTCCCGCGCCTTCATCTCGAGCGCCGACGCCCCGCCCGATGCCTCCATCAGCTCCTTCCGCAGCGCATCCGCCTCGGCGCGCAAGTCCGCGGATTTTTTGGATGGAGGTTTCGCCTGCGCGCGCGCTTTCTTCTCCGCAATTTCCCTTTCAACGCGAACCGCGTCGTCGGCGCACTGCTTCGCCGCCTTTTTCTTTTCCTCGATTGCGCGTTCCAACGACTGCGCCTCGTTTTTCAGAACCAGCAGGCGTTCTCTCTCCTTTGAAATCGCGGAAAACGCATTGTCCGCAACAACAAACGCGTCGGATGCGCACTTGGCGGCGTCGCCGAGTTTTTTCGTTTCGTTTTTCCACGAGGTTATTTTCGCCTCGATTTCCGCCTTCTCCTTGTCCAGCGATTCCGCGTCTTCGAGAGCGCCCTCCAGGCGATCCTCTGACCGCCGCACGTCCTGCAGCAGCGTCTTCGCGTTGTCCTGCGCGGTTTTGTATTCCTCGACGCGCAGTGCCTTCCGAATTGTCTGCAGGCGCTCGTCGTCCTTCAGCGAAAGCACGAGCTTCATCTCCTCCTGGGGCGTGAAGACGGCGTAGCGGTAAATCTCGGAGGTGCTTTTCGGCGATGGCGGCTCGTTGAAGCCGAGTATTTTCAGGACGGCGGGCTTCATCTCCGACGGCGCGTAAGAACGCGAAACCCCGTCCTCGATTATGCACGCCTCGCCCTGCTGCACGGTTTTCTTCCGCTCGAGCGTGCGCCTGAAAACGTACTGCCTGCCGTTGATTTCCGCCTCCAGCGCGACGAAGCCGTGCCGCGCGCCGTGCCTCAGCACGTGCTCCGCCTTCAAATCTCCGAGACCGAACAGCGCGAATTCAATCGCATAAAGAAGGCTGCTCTTGCCGGAGCCGATGTCGCCCTCGAACAGCGTCACGCCCGGCGGGAACGCTACCCGCGCGGAACTGTAGCTGCGGACGTTCTCTATGTCAAGACTCAAGAGCCTCATGCAGCACTCCCAAACCTTTTTTAACGACGGACGCCTCGTAGTCCGCCTTGCGTTCGCCCTCGGAAATCGGCGGCCGCAGGGAATCGAGCAACTCGAGCGCGTTTTTTTGCGGAATCCCGCTTCTGAAATCCGCGGCGCGTTCCTTGAACACGCGTTCCTCTATCTCCCGCCTTGACGCACCCCCCACCCGCACCTCCCCGTCCTCCCGCGAGCGAAGCGCGTTGCGGTTGACGTAAACTGCGGTTGCGCCCCCGTCAAGCAGGCGCTGCTTCAGGGCTGCGAAATCGATTTCCGACGGCTTGCCGGACGCGAGTTCGCCTGAAACGCGCAGCAAGGCGATTTTGCCTTTTTCCGCCTGCAACCTCTGCAGCGCCTCGTTCACGGCGAAGGCGGTTTTATCGGAGGCGTCGTGCTCCATCACCTGCACGCCGCAGACGTCGAGTTCGGTGAAGGTTGTTTTCGCGGCGCCGTCGACAACGTCGACAATGTAAAAGCCGCTCTTCTGCTTCGCCAGTTCCTCCAAGTCCCTGTAGTCGGCAG
>PEXZ01000055.1 GCA_002763345.1 Candidatus Micrarchaeota archaeon CG08_land_8_20_14_0_20_59_11 | reverse complement strand
CTCGGCGCCGCGCTGCGCCTCTATCTCGTTGAGCGAGATTTTCTTGCGCATGAGCGACGTGATTTGTTCCGCGGTAATAATCTCCAACGCCGCCCTTCCTTCTTTCAAAAGCATCGGCACGAGCGCCGCCCTTTTTTCATGCGTCAGCAGTTTCGAGTCGCGCACGCCCGCCTTCTTGAGCGCGGGCAGTTTCGCCTCGTCGATTGCGTAGGCGCATATAACAAGAGGTCCGAGAACGGGACCGCGACCCGCCTCGTCTACGCCGACGACTGACATGAATGGAGTAGGGCGCACCGCTTAAATATCGATACGTGGTAATTTTTGGAGAAGAAGGGGCTATGGTATAACCTGGCAGAACAGCAGGCTCCAGTAAAATGGAGCGCCGAGTGCGGAAACGCACGATGACTTCGAAGAAACCTGCGGATCGGGGTTCGAAAGAGGGACGTCGTCGGCTCGCGGAGGTTCGCCTCCTCGTGCCCTTCTATCCCTCCGAATTTCCCCGTGGCCCCATGTCCAGCGCTAGAGAAATCCAAGGCTGACCGATGCCGATCGCAATTCATATCGTCGCGTTGCCGTCGCCAGCATAACCAAGCATACCTAAGTCGTAGTATAAGAACGGCAATATCGCTTGAGCTGTCGGATTCTCGCTTTCAAACGCTTCGAGTCTTTTAATTATCCGAGCGGCAGCATCCTTTGAACGGCATACGGCTTCATCCACAGTATGACCTTTGAGAATCGAAGTTGGGATCACGTTTGTAATCTCCTTGAAATAGTTGGCCACGACGTCGTGTTCGTCCTGCGTAGCCAAATTCGGGTCTGCGGAAAATACGAACTTCAAATAATAGCCTATATACGCCGTAGCTCCGCCATGTTCCACACAGGATTTACCCAACTGCGACAACGATTTGCACGCTCTGGCGTATACGATCGTATTAGCGGTAATACTTTCGTTGTCGTTCGCCTTCAATATTACTTCTCGGCTAACCATTCTGTCGTTGGCATCGCGGTAAACGCCCCCCTGTCCATGAATTTCTGTAGTCGAACCGTGACCGTTGATCAGGAGAAAAACAGGGTGATGCGACGCGATCCTCTTTTGAAGATTTGCCCGCGTCGCATTGGTTTCGTCCAATGAAATGCAAGGGACCTTCGCTTCTTTGACTACTTCCCCAGTCCACTTTCTAAGATAGTAGGTAACCTCGTCGTAGTGGGGCGTCGTCGTGAGAAAGCACTTGTCCATACTAAACGGTAATCGGAAGACGATCGGTCTTCTTAAATGACTGAAGGTAACGCATATGTGCACTCACTATGAGTTCGCCGATTTCGTCTTTTGCTTTGACGTGTTCGATCAGTTCTTCCTTACTGAAACCGCCTGCATCCCCGACGTATAACTTGAGATTAGCGGGCATACATTCGAGACGCGTCAGAACAATGCGGATTTCATCAGGCGTTGCAGTCATTTTCGTATCCTCCAGTCGCTCCTCATATCAGTTTAAGACGTTCTAATTTCTCTGCTATTTTCTGCCCTAATGGCGTTCCGTTTTTTATTTCGTTATGCGCCATTTCCCAATTAAATGGTTCCTCTCCTATAAAAACTATAACTCGCTTCCTTTCCGCTACAGGCATACTAGATAATACGCGTTCGAGTCGCGCCAGAGGGGTCTGTCCCTCGGGTATATCGAGGGGCAGAACCTCGTGATCGCCCTCGTCTCCCATGAAAATCACTACGGTACGTCTGTTTAAAAGTTTAAGTGTCGCGGGTCCTTTTAAGACGATAGTACCAGATTCCGCCCGTCTGGAACGCCTCGATATTAATCCGCTCCTTGGCGCTTACCGCGAAGGCTTTAAGGCGCCCGCCCTTTTATTTATGTGCAGGAAAAGCTATTTGTGTGCACGGAGGAGTTTAGAGGCAAAGCCGGTTCGAAGGATACCTTTAAATACTTGTAACTGTAAGGTAGTAAAATAGATGGTGGGTAGTGGGTGATTCGGGTATGAATCTGTCTAAGATATTCGTCTTCGTAGCAGTAGTCGCAATGCTGGGCATCGTCTGCCTTGCAAGCGGCGTCTCGGCGGTTGGGTATCTCGCCCAGTCGCAGATAAGCGCAAACAGCCAGTGTTCGTGGAAGGTTTGTGAAACCAGTACGCCCGGACAGGCGTCCTGTTCGCTCGGAAACTGCAACGCCTACAGGGTAGGCTATACCGAAAGCGGCGCGTGCGTCTGCGGCTATTCCACTGACGGCAGATGCGCATCCGAATCTCAGTGCACGGGCTCGAAAACAGTCCAGTACACCAGGACGATAAACGGCGTCGAATACGAGATTTACACGTGCAGGTGCCCGCTCTGCGGAAACACGTTCACCGGAAAGCGCCTGAAGCCCGCGCCGACGCCCACTCCAGTTCCGACGGTGGAAATCGACGAGCACATCTACGAGGAGGAGCGCATCACGCAGACGTCGGGATTCATGTTCAACGCGTACCCTCCGTTCTGCTCGCTCAGCGCTTATCCCGCGTACACCTATCCCGGATACGCGTCCGAGATAACGGTTCAGTTCTTCAATCTGTTCTACCCGCCTTGGGCGGTTTTCGTCGACTGCGGAAACGGCTATTCCGCGTATGCGTACGGATGCTACGGCACAACCGGATTCTGCTACGCGCAGTGCCCGTACCCGCAGGTCGGAACGTACTACGCGAACGCATATGCCGCTTCGACGTTCTGCTACCCGACGGTAGTCCACGTAGTTCCGGGCGGAGTGTCCACGCCGACGCCCACCGCGTCGCCGTCGAGCACGCCCACGCCCACGGTTTACCCCGAGAGCTGCGACACCACCACGAACCCGTCCGTGATTACGGGCAGCGGCTCGTCCACGGTGCGCGTCTCTTACTATAATATGGAAAGCACGCCGAACGGAGCCGTCGTTATATGCGGCAACGGACAGAGCGTCTCCGCCTCGTGCTCCGGAACGGAAGATTCGGGCACGTGCGTCGGCACCTGCAAATACGCGACGCCCGCCAGCTATCCGACGTTCTATTCGGTTGATTCCATAGTGAACGGCGTCTATTGCGACCCCGCAGGCGTTACAATCGTAAGCGGAACGCCGACTGCGACCGCAACCCCGCTCCCGAGCAACTTGCAGGTAATCGTGCGCGACGCGGTTACGGGAAACCCGATTTCGAACGCGCTCGTCATCGTGAACAACGAGGACACGTACTACACGGAAGCGGACGGAACGGTCTATCTTGCCGACATCAACGCAGGCGACTATCAGGTTTACGCTTCGAAGGCGGGTTACACACCCAAGAGCGCGACGACCCACGTGGACGCGGGGGAAACGCAGACGCTTATCATGGAACTCGACCCCATACTCGACAGGTCGTGCGCGACCACGGTCAACCCCGCAACGGTTCGCGCGGGCTCCAGCTCCACGGTTTCGGTCAACTTCGCGGGCTTCACGGCAGCTCCCTCGCTCGCGCAGATTGACTGCGGCAACGGGCAGGCGGTCGTCGGCACGTGCACGTACGCCGGCGGAAGCGGCGTCTGCGCCGCGCAGTGCTCGTACGGAACGGAACAGGCGTATCCCGTTTTCTATACGGTTAAATCCTCGCTCGACGGCACGCAGTGCTCGTCCGCGAACGTGAAGGTTGTCGCCGAACTTCCGACTACGGGCGGCTTGCTCATGCGCGTCACGGAATGCGACAGCGGCGCTGCGATACAGAGCGCGACGGTCGATATCGACGGGCCTACGGAACCGGCGACTCCCACGACTTACTACACGGACCAGTACGGACAGGCGCTCGCGGGCTCGCTGCCTGCAGGCGACTACGCAATAGAGGCGTCGAAGAAGGATTACGACAGCGCGCGCGCCTCCGGCACGGTATTCAACGGCAAGACCACCACGGTTTCCATGTGCCTGCCGAAAGCCAGCGAGAGCTGCGACTTCGGCGCGCAGATAATCCGCTCTCCGATTTGTCCCTACTCGGAGAATCCGCAGCCCTACCAGCTGAAGCTCACGAGCAACATCGACGAGGAGCAGACGATTTCACTGATATACTCGAACCCCGCAATCAGCGGGCCCGCGACGGTTTACCTCGCGGCGCGCATGTCGACGATAGTCGACCTCACGTCGAGCACCCTCCCGGACTTCGCGGGCGGGAACTACGTGATGGTTTCGCTCGTCGGAACCACGTGCACCAAGAACATCCAGATTGCCGCATGCCAGAGCGGCGGGCTCAGCGTCGAAGCCGTTGAATCCAGCAAAACCGGATTCGGCGGGACGCGCGTGTGCTATCCGCTCATCGTGCGCAACATGGGGCTCGGACACGGGCTCGTCACGATGAGCGCCGCAATCACGGGCGCGAGCGAGAACTACGTAACGCAGTTCACGCCCTCGTCCTTCGTAATAACCCCGCAGGAGTCCAAGAACGTGGAGTTCTGCGTCGACATACCGAGCGGCGCGTCGGGCGCTCCGTCCTTCGTCATAAGGGCAACGAGCCCCATAAACGACGCAACCGCCACCGTCTCGCTCACCGTGCCCGGCTCCTCGCTGTTCACAACTAACGCGACGCAGTGCATGGCAGTTGACAGCCGCAGCACGCTCACGACCGTCGCAATCGCAATCACGAACAACGCCCTGAGCGGCGACTATGACGTAGTGCTTGCCGACAATAACCTCACCGCGAGGACGCAGGACAAGATTTACAACTTCGTGAAGGGCACGACGCGCGTGATTTACGTGGACGTCGACGCCTACGGCAAGTTCGCGGGAGACCACCGCTTCGACATGTATCTGAAGAGGGACGGCGTAGTGGTGTTCCAGCAGAACCTGTGCTTCCGCGTGCTCGGCGAGCAGCGCCTGTACGCGCAGCTCACGCCGAACACTATGACCGTTGCGCGCAACTCCGGCAAGAGCGCGTTCCTCAGCCTCAAGAACCTCGGCACGGTGCGCACCATATACCGCGTCGCGGTTAACTCGCAGCTCGCGGGAGTCACCGTAACGCCGTCCACCGTGTCGCTGAACGCTGGGGAGGAAACCACCGTCGAGATACACGCCGCCCCGGGCGCGGCGGCATCGCTCGGTGCGTACACGATACCCGTGAACGTCTATCTCAGCGACTACTACACGTACACGCAGAACCCGTACCCGTCGCCGACAACGTATTCCTCGAGCATTTCGTTCGATTGCGGAAACGGGCAGACGTCGACGCAGACGTGCAGCGGCACCAGCGGATACTGCCAGATGACGTGCACCTACAACTACGCGGGCACGTTCTACCCGCAGGTTTCAAGCATCGGCGGAACCACCTGCACGAACGCTGCGATGGTTCGCGTAACCGGCTCGTATCCCGACAACACGTGCTACATCGACACCCATTCCGCAAGCGTTGAGCACGGAACGTCGAACACGGTGACGGTGCGCTACTACAACATGGCGTCCATCAGCGCGTCCTCGAACGTCTACATCTACTGCGGCAACGGAAACACGCGTTTCATATCGTGCTCCGGAACCAGCGGTTCCTGCAGCGCGACGTGCGACTACCCGAGCACGGGCGTCTACACCGTGAGCGGAAGCGTCGGCGGAATATCGTGCGCAGATGCGCGCGTCGCCGTAACCGACGAGAACACGCGCTCGTGCGCCGTTACGAACGAGCCCGCGAACATACTTACGGGACAGCAGAGCACCATTTACATGGATTACTTCAACATCCCGAACAACTACTACGGCGGAGGCGGCACGTACTACGGCGAGGCGCTGCTTGATTCGCAGAACCTGCTCGTAACAGTAGTCGCGACGCTCGGCACAACCCCGAACTACGAACCCGATGAGTCCACGGCGTTCCAGCTCGTGACGCCGCAGGGAATCGAGCTTCCGCCTACGGGCGGAGTGCGCGTCCCGATTGTGGTGCGCAACAACAACTACTACGCCATCACGAACGCAATGATAGTCGTGAAGGGCCTGCCCGACGGCGTAGGTTTCTCGCCAGTTGCGGCGTTCTCGCTTGACCCGAACGGAGAGCGCACCGTGTACATGGACTTCGTCTCCAAGGACGCTGCCATAGGCACGTACTCGCTCTCATTTCAGGCGCAGAGCGCGATTGCGAACTCGCCGAAGAAGTCGGTGCAGCTGAAAATCAGCATGCCCTCCGCAGGCGAGCTCAGCACCGGCACCCAGCAGGGCGCCGTCGTGAGCATAGTTGAGGACGACGTGCCGAAGATTCGCACGTCCTTCGTGCTGACGAACAACGAGGCAGGCGCGGTTTCGCTCACTGCCCGCATGTCGCTGCCCCAGGGATGGACGTACTCGCTCGCACCCGCGAGCGTGACGCTGGTGCCTGGACAGACAGCGGAACTCAACGCCGCCATCACTCCCGTAAATTTCGACCCTAACGCCAAATACAACGCCACCCTCTTCCTGCAGTCGAGCGACGGCAAGACGAAGAGCGCACGCGTGAACACGCAGCCCGGCAGCGTCGGACTGCTTTCGCTGGGCTTCTTCACCCTCGCGCTTGGGCAGAACGCGGGCATCATCGTGCTCGTCCTGCTCGTGTGCGCGGGCGCGTACATGCTTTTCATAGCCAACAGGAACCTCAAGGAATCGGAAACGGTTACCGGGGAGGAGACGACGATACTCAAGGAGGAAAAAAGGAAATGAAGAAACT
>PEXZ01000035.1 GCA_002763345.1 Candidatus Micrarchaeota archaeon CG08_land_8_20_14_0_20_59_11 | reverse complement strand
TTCGGCGTTGAACATCTTTACTTTTCCTTTCATCATATCACCACTAGTTCATATTGCTTTTGAAGCGCATAGCTTATAACGTTTGAGTCTCCCCCGTTTTCAGTCACTTCCACCCCCTGGCGCTGACGAACTTCTCCTTCAGGCGGCTGCGGCTGTAGAACGCGGCGAGCAGGCCGACTGCGATTGCAATAGTCGTGGAGATGACGTTCGTCGCGTCGGGCGTCTCGAAGGAATAGACGATGTACTCCGCGAGAACGCCGAACAGGACGAGCCAGAGCAGGCGGAGCTCGATGAGGTATTCCGCGAAAAGCCCGTGCTCCTTGATTTCCCTGGCGGGGTAGTTCCACATGAAGCTCGCTGCGGCGAGCAGCATTATCGCAGGATAGGCGACTCGCGTCATGTCGGGGAAAAGCGCCTCCGAGATAACCGCGAGCACCGCTATTGCGGCGACGTGCGCGACGAAGAACTGGTTCTCCCTGCCGGACAGCCATTTCGTCAGACCTTCCATGAAAACCACCCATCAAACAAATTATTCCGCGTATTTAAGGCGTTCCCCCCGCCGCCTGTTGCGGATGAACTGCAGTATTTTTCCCGCCTCGTCGTAGAACACTGGGTTCTGGGGCTTCACGATGTCGTTGATTTTTTGAATCTTTTCAATCGCGTCAGCCAGAAAAGCGCGGTTGTCTCCAAGCTTCGCATCAAAATGTGCCCTGTGTTTGGCATCCAGCACTCCGATGCTCGCCAGATAATCCAGCAGCGCCCTTGTCTGTCCTTCTTGGTGTTTAGCGAGTTCAAGAGGCCTAAGCATTACTGCGTTCTGCACGTTCCTCGCGAAATGCTCGTCAGTCGAGTTGTTCCTGTCAAGTTCCATGTTCTCGAAAATCCTCTTTTCGTCGTGCGCGCCCACGAGCGACGAATATCCCCTTCGCTGTTCGGGCGTCAGAATGTTGTTCCAGATGTAATGCCCGAATTCGTGGTATAGGTCGTGCACGCCCAGCGAACTTATGCCCACCCCCTTTCCCTTGGTCCTGGAAGACTCCCCGGGCATCCCGCCTGCCGGCCAGATTTTCATGTCGCTTTTCAGGAGCAGTTCTCCCAGCGAATCCGGCATGATTTCGAGGAGATGGTCCGGGTGCGGGGAGCCGTGCATGGGTCTGAACGCGGGGATGCCCGACTGCCTCGTCTCAAAGCGCAGCTTAGTGAGGGACACCCATACCCTCTTCAGATACGGGTGTTTTTCGTAAAAACGCCTGACGAGTTCCTGCCTCATGAAATGATTTGCCCTGCGGGTATTATTAAATTCAACGGCGCGCCCAGCCAAACGCATAAAAGCAGTTCCGCCCATATCCGCATATGCACAAAATAGATTCCGACGTCGAGCGCGCGTTCGCCGTGAAATTCGAATACGTCCCGACGCGGCTGAAGAAGCTCACGGAGATGCTCGATCTGATTCAGGAGTTCGTCCAGTACCTCGGCTCGAACCAGTATTATTCCGACTCGCTCAACAAGCAGGTGTTCCTGCTGAACCTCGACGCCGATGCGCTCATGCTGAAGCTGGAGGCGCTCTCGTTGAACGAGCACCATTTCCAGTCCGCGATGAAGCTCGCGCTCTTCAAGAAAAAACAGCCCGCGTTCGGGAAGAGGGAGTTCGACGAATACAAGAAGGATTTGCTCGCGCTCGAAACGGAAGTCATGGAGTTGCACAAGCGGGCGCTTATGCTCACGGACGAGATACGCGGCGAATACAGGAACAAGTGCTGACGCGGGGGAGTCGGTGGACTAAGCGCCGTGGAAGGCGGGGATAAGGATGCGGAAACCGGACTTGAGGCAAAAGATGGCGGCAAGAGAACGCACCGGCTCCTCGCTCGTGGAGAAAGAGTTCGGGAAGGAGGGCGTCACGTTCGGGAAGGGCGCTGCAAAGGGCGGGGCGGCGACATTCGGGCAAATCAGGAACGTCATTCGCGCGATTCGCCAAATAAAACAGACCAAGCGCGTAAAGAGCGCGCTGCGTGAGAAACTCGGTCTCGACTATGGGACATTTCACAGAATACTCAAAGGAAAGGAGTTTCGGGACTTTCCGACGACGGGGCCGATACCCGAGGAACGGATGGCGGAATTTGTGAATAAATTTAAGGCTGTTGCGGAAGGGCGGAAAACCGAAGAAAAAAGGACATACGTGAAAAAGCAAGGAACCGTATCCCCGCCAAAGATGACGCTTGAGGAGGTAACGAATCTTCTTAAAGATGTTGTTGGGGAGATAAACGATGTTAAGAGGGAACAGCTCGCCCTTGGCATAGAACACCGTGATGCGCGTGTCGCGGGGGATGAAGACAAAATCCACGAAATACAGGAGAAACTCCAGCCGCTTAACGAGAAACGCCGCGTGCTTTACGATAAACGCTTCGCGCTGTTGAACCAAATATGGAGATGGGAACAACAAGAAAAAAAGAAGAAAGGGGCGCAGGGGCGTTCCTGACGGAAATAACGGCTAGGTGCCGTTTGCCCTAAAAAGGCACGCGCGTGCTTCTTTAAGGAAACGGGGTTGTTTCCTTGCCTTTTTCACCCCTTCGGGGGAAGGTTTATTAATGCTTTGCGGCATATGTAGGTTTCCTGATTCGTGAAGGAATCATAATTGGGGTAGTGTTTCATGTATACGTGTCCGAACTGCGGCAAAAAATTCAAGGCTGAGGAAATCGAATCGCTCAGATGCACGTACTGCGGCAGCAAGATACTTTTCAAGGAGACGCCGCCGGTTGCGCGCAAGGTTTCTACCGATTGAGCGATGATTGAAGTGATTATGATTGGGTAAGCGAGGTCCTAAACACGGTTCCCGCGCCTTTTGGCACCGCGGCCGCGCCCAGCGAATAGTTCCGCGCATGCGCGAGTGGGGCTCAGCTGAAAAGGGGGCGAAGGGATTCCTCGGATACAAGGCGGGGATGCTTTCCGTTTCCATGATTGACGACCGCGAAACCCCGACGAAAGGGCAGGAAATCGTGCGCGCCTGCACCGTCCTCGAGGTTCCCCCTGTTTTCATTTATTCGATTGTCGCTTTCAAGAGCACGCCTTACGGCTTGAAGACGTTCGCGGAGATTCCCGTGCAGAACTCGCCGAAGGAGCTCAAGAGGCGCATGACCGTTTCCAAGAAGGCGCGCCTGACCGTTGAACAGCTCGGGCAGCAGCTCGCCGACATGACGGAAATACGCCTGACCGCCTGCACGCAGCCGAAGAAAATCAAGGGCGTCGGAAAGAAGGAACCGGACTTTTTCGAGTTGGGCGTGGGCGGGGACGTGCCTGCGCAGTTCGAGTACGCGAAGGGCGTTTTGGGGAAGGAATTGCGTTTTTCGGACGTATTCCGGGAAGGCGAGTTTGTTGACGCGGTCGCGGTAACGAAGGGCAAGGGCTGGCAGGGAGTCGTAAAAAGATACGGAGTTTCGCTCAACATCCGCAAGGCGACGAAGTCCCGCAGGCACGGAGGAAGCATAGGCCCCGAGAGGCAGGGCAAGGTCATGTACACCACCCCCCGCGCGGGGCAGATGGGATTCCACCGCAGGACCGACGAGCACAAGCGCCTGCTCAAGCACGGCGCGGACCTCGGGACGAAGGAATTCAAGCGCTACGGTTTCGTAAAGAACGATTACGTCATAGTGGACGGCAGCGTTCCCGGACCCGCGAAGAGGGTGGTGATGCTGCACAAGCATCTGGCGCGCACGCCGGTGAAGAAAGTCGAAGTCAAAGTGATATAGTTTGAAGGCAAACGTCATTTCATTGAACGGCACGCGGGAAGGGGATGTCGAGCTGCCGAGCCAGTTCAACGACGCCTTCCGCCCCGATTTGATACGCCGGGCATTCAGCGCCGAGCGCTCGCGGCTGTTCCAGTCCAAGGGCGCGTACCCGCTCGCGGGAATGCAGAACACCGCGGAGTACTACGGCAGAAGGCATGCGTGGAGGCAGACCATAAACACGGGGCGTTCGCGCCTTCCGCGCGAGAAGCTTCCGAAAGGCAGGAGCGGGCGCGTGCTTCAGGTGCCGCACGCGGTAAAAGGACGCCGCGCTCACCCGCCGAAGCCGCAGAAAATACTCATTGAGAGAATCAACATCAAGGAGAAGAACGCCGCCATCAGGAGCGCGATTGCCGCAACCGCGGACATGCGCCTCGTGACCGCTCGCGGGCACCGCTTCGACGGCAGCCTGCCGCTTGTGATTGAGGACGGGTTCGAAGCTGTCAAGAGAGTGAAGGAGGCGAAAGGCGTGCTCGAAAAATGCGGGTTTTCCGCTGATTTGGAGCGCGCGAAGGAAGGAAGGCAGATGCGCAGCGGGCGCGCTCGGCTCCGCAAGGGCGGCTATCGCACGCCGTGCTCCGTGCTCGTCGTATACGCGAAGGACGAAGGGGTAGGAAAGGCGGTGCGCAATCTTCCGGGCGTCGAGGCGGCGAAGGTCGATGCGCTTACGATGGAAGAGCTCGCGCCGGGCGGGGAGGCGGGGCGCCTCACGCTGTGGACAAAGGGAGCGCTCGCGGAACTCGGCAAGGGGCTTTACGGGGCGATGGCATAATGTTCGTACTTTACCCGCTGACGTCGGAAAAATCCGTCATCGGAATAGAGAAGGAAAACAAGATGGTGTTCGCCGTCACGATGAACGCGACGAAGCCGGACATAAGGAAGGAAATCGAGCGCGACTACGGCGAGCGCGTCACAAAGATTACGGTTTGCATAACGACGGAAGGGAACAAGAAGGCGTTCGTGCTTTTCGAAAGACCGGGAGCCGCGGCTGACTTGGCTGCGAAGCTCAAGGTGATTTGATCAAATGGGTAAGCCGCTGACGCAGCAGAGGCGCGGGAAGGGAGGTCCGCCGTTCCTCAGCCCCGGGCACAGGTTCGTAAGCCCGGGACACTATCCCGCGATATCGGGAACGCAGCGCGGCGAGGTCATCGAGCTCATACAGGACCCGTCCAAGGACGTCCTGCTCGCGAGGGTGCTGCTCGAGGACGGCCGCAACATGTTCATGCTCGCCCCAGAGGGGCTCGCAATCGGCGATTCGCTCCAGCTCGGGGACGACGCGCAGGCGCGCCTCGGCAACGTCGCGCCGCTGAAGAACATGCCCGACGGCACGCCCGTATTCAACGTGGAGCTCCGCCCCATGGACGGCGGAAAAATGGCGCGCTGCAGCGGCACCTATGGAATTGTGAGCAGCCACGACGAGATTACCGGCAGGGTGGAAGTGCGCTTCGCAACGAGTTCCAAGGAAATCAAAATCTTGCCGCCCGAATGCCGCGCGACAATCGGCGTTGCGTGCGGCGGAGGCAGGCCGGAGAAGCCGTTCAAGAAAGCCGGCAACAAGCGTCACAAGATGGAAGCGATGAACCGCTACTATCCGAAGGTGCGCGGAACAGCGATGTCCGCGTACGACCACCCGCACGGCGGAAAGAGCCTCGGAAAGTCGAACACCGTATCGAGGAACGCCCCGCCGGGCAGGAAGGTCGGGCTCGTCGGCGCGCGCCGCTCCGGAAGAAGGCGCAGGAGGGAAGAGGTACGTGGCTAAAAAATTCACCTATCGCGGAATGGAAGTCGAGGAGCTGCAGAAGATGCCGCTCGACGAGTTCATCAAGATTATCCCCGCGAAGACCAGGCGCTCGATGAAGCGCATGGGGCACAAGATGAAGACGTTCATCGAGAAGATGCGCAGCCACAAGAAAAAGAACAAGCAGAAGCCCCTCCGCACGCAGTGCAGGGAGATGGTCGTAATTCCCGAAATGATCGGGATGCGCGTGCAGGTGCACATAGGCAATGCGTACGCGGACATCATCATCATGCCCGAGATGCTCGGACACAGGCTGGGCGAATACGCGATAACGTGCAAGAGCGTCAGGCATTCGGGCCCAGGTATCGGGGCAACCCGCGGAAGCAAGGCTGTTGAGTTGAAGTAAATGGCAGCGTACAAGTATTCGGTGAAAATCGGCGAAAAAGACGCGGCAGCCCAGTCGCACGACTCCGACGCGTCTTACAAGGACCTCGGCGAGATTTGCCGCGCTCTTCGCGGGAAGAAAATCCCGGACGCGCGCAAGACGCTCGAGGAAGCGATTGCGATGAAACGCGCCATCCCCTACGTGAGGCACGCCAAGCGCTGCGGCGCGAGAAGCGAACTCCGCGGGCAGAAGGGCAGGTACCCGAAGAAGGAGTGCAGGCTCGTGCGCTCGCTGCTCGAAAACGCGGTGGCGAACGCGAAGCACAAGGGGCTGGACGAGGCGAAGCTCGCCGTGACGCACGCTGCTGCCTACAAGCAGAACGAGTTCCCGCGCTACCGCAGGACGTGGGCGGGCAGCAATACGCTCGGCTACGGGAAGCAGGCCGTATGGGGCAACTATATGACTGCCCGCGTTGAAATCGTGGTTTCGGAGAAGTGATTTGGTGGCGATAGAGAAAAAATTCATCAGAAAGGCGCTCAACGATTTGGAGATATCCAATTTCCTGAACAAGGAGCTGGAGCGCGCGGGGGTTTCGACGATTGAGATACAGAAGACGCCGATTGCGACGAGAATCACGATTACGGTAAGGCGCCCCGGGCTCGTCGTGGGCAAGAAGGGGAAGACGATAAAGGACTTGTGCGACGAACTCACGCGCAGGTTCGGCATGGAAAACCCGCAGATAGAGGTCGTCGAGGTGGCGAACCCGTCGCTCGACGCCAAGCTGATGGCGGAGCGCGTAGGCAAGAGCATCGAGATGCGCCCCCGGGCGAAGGCGGCGATGCGCATCGCGCTGCGCGAGATAATGGAGGCCGGCGCAATCGGCGCGGAAATCCGCGTTGCGGGAAAAATCGTCGGCAAGGGCGGGAAGGCGAAGACGTTCAAGGTGAAGGCGGGCTACATCAAGAAGTCGGGCGACATGATGAACTCCGTCAATAAGGGCACGTACATTGCGAGGCTGAAGGCGGGGTGCGTCGGAATCACGGTGAAGATAGTCCCGCCGGGCACGGTGTTCGCGGACCAGTACCACGCTCCCGACGTAGTTGCGCCCGCGGTTGTCGAGGCGGAGGCGGAACTGCCGCCAGAGGCGCCCGCCGAGGAAGCGGCAGTTGAGCAGAAGATGGAAGAGATCAAGGCGGCCGAAGTCGGCGAGACGAAGGAGGCGGATGCGGAAACGAAGAAGAAAACCGCTTCGCGCCCGAAGAAGAAAAAGGTAGAAAAAAATGGCGATAGTGAAAAAACAAGCGCTTAGGGAGATGAGCGACGCCGACCTGAAGGCGAAGCTGGCGGAGATAGAGTCCGAGCTGCGCATGCAGGAGGGCGCTCTCCACAATACCGGCAAGCCCCAGAGCACCGGACGCTTGCGCGCGCTGAAGAAGCTGCGCGCGAGGATGTTTACGTTCATTTCGCAGCGCGAGAAAGCAAACGCTTTAAAAACGGAGTCGAAGAAGAAATAGGAGGTTTTCCGAAAGTTG
This sequence comes from Candidatus Micrarchaeota archaeon CG08_land_8_20_14_0_20_59_11, assembly GCA_002763345.1. Taxonomy (GTDB): domain Archaea; phylum Micrarchaeota; class Micrarchaeia; order Norongarragalinales; family Norongarragalinaceae; genus Norongarragalina. The sequence continues at coordinate 13,657 of PEXZ01000035.1, read as the reverse complement.
TCTGAAATCTGTTCCAAGTGCGGTCTGCCGAAGGAGATTTGCGCCTGCCAGACAATCGAGAAGGAGACCACCCAGAAGCTCAAGATCTATACGACGAAAAAGCGCTTCAACAAGCTCGTCACGATAGTCGAAGGATTGAAGGGCGAGGAGCTGGTGAGCGCGACGAAGGAGCTCAAGCACAAGCTCGCGTGCGGCGGCTCGTGCAAGGCGGGCTACATCGTCCTGCAGGGAAACCATCTCGACAAGACGGTTGATTTCCTCGTCAAGCTCGGCTACCCGAAGGACATCATAAAGGTGGGCTGAGGACGCGCGCCCCGTCAGACGCGTGCTTTTAAAGCAAACCAATAAATACCGTTCATGCGCATAACTAACAATCCGACAGAGAGAAAACCCTCTCCAAAAAGGGGCCGAAGGCAGGGTTGCCACGAGCGCTTTCTCGCCGGCGAGTTTATCGGCGAGCGCGTGCGCGTCGTCAACAGCTCCTGCAGAGGCCTGCTGGGTATCGAGGGAAGGATTTCGGACGAAACGTTGAATACGTTCGTTCTCGAGACATCCGAAGGGATAAAACGCGTGCCGAAAAACGCATGCGATTTTTTCTTCTCGGATTCGGGCGAAACCGTACGCGGCAGGGACGTCCTGCACCGCCCCGAGGACAGGACGAAGAAAATCGCTAAACAAAAGGGTTGAACAAGATGGCTGAAGACTGCAACGACGAGAACTGCCCTACGCACGGCTCCCTTAAGACCAGGGGCGCCCTTGTCGAGGGAACCGTCGTGAGCCTCAAGGCGAAGAAAACGGCGGTCATCCGCTGCGACTATATCAAGTCCGTTCCCAAATACGAGCGCGTCGAAAAGCGCCGCGGAAAGCTGCACATCCACGTGCCGCCCTGCGTCAAAATCAAGGAAGGCGACCGCGTCCGTGCGATGGAGTGCCGCAAAATCAGCAAGACGAAGAGCCACGTCGTAGTAAAGTGATTCTGAAATGTCTCTCGGACTTACCGCCAAGATAACGAAGCCCATCACGGTGGGAACGCGCCTGCTCTGCGACGACAACAGCGGCGCGAAAATCGTCGAGGTCATCAACGTCATCGGCTGGAAGGCGCGCCTGCGCAGGTATCCGAGCGCCGGCATCGGCGACACCGTCATGGTTGCGGTGAAGAAGGGCAAGCCCGAGATGGTGAAAAAGAAGGAGAAAGCCGTGATAGTGCGCCAGAAGAAGGAGTACAGGCGCGGTAAGGAGCGCGTCCGCTTCGAGGATAACGCCTGCGTGCTCATAGACGACCAGGGGCTGCCCAAGGGCACGGAAATCAAGGGATGCGTCGCGCGCGAAATAGCCGAACGCTTCCCGAAGGTAGTCGGCATAGCCAGCTCAGTGGTGTAGCAAATGAAATTCGATTCCTCGGTGACGAAACAGCCGCGCAAGAAGCGCAAGGCGCTCGCGGAGCTGCCGCTCCACTCGAAACGCAAGCTCGTGCACGCGCATTTGTCGAAGGAACTGCGCAAGCAGCTGAAGAAGCGCGCAGTTGCTCTGAAGAAGGGCGATTCGGTGAAGATAATGCGCGGACGCTTCAAGAAAAGGAGCGGAAAAATAGTCAAAGTGAATTTGCGCAGGATGCTCGTGTTCGTTGAGGGCGTCGTGATAAAGAAGCAGGGCGGGCGCGAAAAGCCGGCGCCGATACAGCCCTCCAACCTCATGATTACCGCGCTGGAGAAGCGCGAGGAAAGGAAGAAGCAGAAGAAGTGAAAAAATGGCAAGCCACGGCAAACAGAGGCACATGAAGCGCATAGCCGCGCCAGTCGCGCGGGGACTTTCGCCCAAGGGCAGCGTCTGGGTTACGAAGGGCATCGCGGGTCCGCACAGGGCGAAGAAGTCGATACCGCTCAACGTGCTCCTCCGCGACGTGCTTAAAATCGCGGAGACGTCCAAGCAGGCGCGTTCGGTCGTGAAGAGCGGCGAGGTTCTCGTCGACGGGCGCAGCATCAACGACGAGCAGTTCTGCGTCGGGCTCATGGACGTCGTGAGCGTTCCGAAGCTCGGCGCGCACTATCGCATCGTCGTGAAGGCGGGCGTGTTGAAGCCCATGCCGATAACCGCCGAAGAGGCGAAACTCAAGTACTGCCGCGTGCAGGGCAAGCGCTTCGTGGCGAAGGGAAAGACGCAGCTGAACCTGCACGACGGAAGGTGCGTGCTTCTCGAGAAAACGGACGCGAAGCCAGGCGACACGTTCGTGATTTCGATACCGAAGCAGGAAATCAAGTCGCACCTGAAGAGGGAGAATGGCTGCCGCTGCCTGGTTTTCCGCGGAAAGCACTCGGGTTTCATCGCGAACCTGGAAGGAATCATGGAGCGCGCAGGAAGCAAGGAGAGCGACGCGCGCCTCGCGGGCGACGTAATCACGCTGAAGAATTACCTGTTCGTCGTTGACGACAAGTTCAGGATTGAATGAAATGGCTAACGTCATGCAGAGGGTCGTGCTGGAGAAGCTGACGCTCAACATAGGCGTAGGGGAGGGCGGCGACGCGCTTGAGAACGGCCGCAAGCTCATCGAGAAACTCAGCGGAAGCAAGGCGGTTATAACGCTTTCTCAGGGCAGGAACCCGACGTTCAAGATAAAGAAGGGCGATCCGCTCGGCGTGAAGACCACCCTGCGCGGCGCATCCGCCGAGGAGTTCCTGAAGAAGGCGCTCGAGGCGGTCGAGCACGGGATAAACGAGCGTTCCATGGACGGATTCGGGAACGTCGCGTTCGGAGTGAAGGAATATATCGATTTCCCCGGCGCGAAGTACGACCCGAAAATCGGGATGCTCGGGTTCGACGTTTGCATTTCTTTGAGGAAGCCCGGCGCGCGCATCGCGCGGAGGCGCATCGCAACCCGCCGCCTGCCGAAGAGGCAGCGCGTTTCCAACGAGGAGGCGAAGGCCTTCCTTTCCGAGAGGTTCGGAGTCAAGTTCGTGAAAGAATGAGGTTTTAGCGCAGGTTTTGCGAGGCCGCGTCTTGCTGGACGCATGCAGCGGCATGCGTCATGTAGGGCGGCGAGCAAAAAGTGCAAGGAGTGAGATATAGGATGCAGAAGGAAGAAACCCGATTCAAGAAGCGCGGCAAGCGCAGGTGCCGCATGTGCGGAAACGCCCGCGGGCTGATACGCAAGTACGGGATGTACGTATGCCGCAAGTGCTTCCGCGAGAACGCGGAGAAGCTCGGGTTCAGAAAATACGGTTGATCAAATGACGGACACGCTCGCGCACTCGTTGAATTCGCTGAAGGTATCGGAGATGAAGGGGCTCCAGAGCGTCAGGCTCAAGCCCGCGTCCAAGATGCTCCGCGAGGTGCTGCTGATATTCCAGCGCACGGGCTACGTCGGCGAGTTCGAGTTCGTCGACGACGCGAAGAGCGGCGAGTTCGTGGTGAAGCTCACCGGGCGCATCAACGCCTGCGGAGTAGTGAAGCCGCGCTTCCCCGTTTCCGCCGCGACGTGGGAACGTTTCGAGCAGAGGTACCTGCCCGCGAAGAACGTGGGCTTTCTGGTCGTGTCGACGTCGAAGGGCTTGATGACGCACAACGAGGCGAAGGAGAAGAACGTCGGCGGACGCCTGATATGCTTCGTGTATTGATTGCGAGTGAACGGTGATGAAAATTCCTGAAGGCGCGTCGTTCGAGGTCCGGGGGAGCGCGATGGTAGCGAAGGGGCCGAAGGGCGAGGTTACGAAAGAATTCGACTCGCGCCTCGTGAAAATCGAGGTGAAGGACGGTGAGGTGGTCGTCACGCCTCTGAAGAGGGAGTGCAGTTCCATCAAAGCCGCGGTTGGCGCCGTTAACTCGCACGTCAAGAACATGCTCGCGGGCGTTGGCGGCGAGCACAGCAAGAAGCTGCAGGTGGTGTTCGCGCACTTCCCCGTTTCGATGGAAGTCAGGGGCAGCGAAGTGGTAATCAAGAACTTCCTCGGCGAGAAGAGCGTCAGGCGCGCGGCGATAGTCAGGGGCGCGAAGGTGGACGTGAAGGGGCAGGAGGTCACAGTGCACGGACCCGACAAGGAAGCAGTCGGACAGACGTGCTCGAACCTTCTGAACGCCACCAAGATAACCAAACGCGACGAGCGGGTTTTCCAGGACGGGATTTATTATGCTTAAACGGATGAAAGTGAAATTCAAGAGGCAGGACTCGGTGACGCACAAGCGCGTGCCGAGCTCGTGGCGTGCGCCGCGCGGCATAGACAACAAACTGCGGATTGAGCGGCGCGGAGTCGGCTACGTGCCGAAAATCGGCTGGAGAACCGAGAAGGCGACGCGCGGGTTGCGCGGCGGCAAGGTTGCGGAAGCGGTTGTGAGCAACGTGAAGGACGTCGAGGCGCTCAAAGGAAGGAAGGCGGTTGCGCGCATCGCCGCAGGAGTCGGAGAGCTGAAGCGCGCGTACATGCGCAGGCGCGCGAAGGAGATTGGCGTTTCACTGGTGAACGGCTAAATGTCGAAGACACTCAAGACGATAAAGCGCCTCGCGGCGAAGATACTGGACGCGGGCGAGTCCCGCATCCGCATCCTCGACCAGAAGAAGGCGATGGACGCGCTTACGGGCGACGACGTCCGCGGCTTGATAAAGGAGGGCGTAATCGTCCTCGTTCCGAAGAAGGGCGTGGGGCGCTCGAAGGCAGCCGACAAGGCGGCGCGCAAGCGTTCGGGCAGAAGGCGCGGCACGGGCAGCCGCAGGGGCTCCGCAAACCTGAGCAAGCAGATGTGGATGCGCAAAATCCGCGCGCTCCGCCGCGTGCTCAAGCAGGCGAAGCCGACGCTCGTGAAGGGCGCGTACGGCAGGGTTTACGAGAGGATAAAGGGAAACGCGTTCAGGGACAAGAAGCACCTGCGCGAATACCTCCGCGAAAAGAAGCTGGTCAAATGAGCAAAGCGACGGGTCCGTTGTATTGCGTGCATTTCCGCAGGCGCAGGGAGAACCGCACGAACTACGGGAAGCGCCTCGCGCTCCTGAAATCGGGGCTCCCGCGCGCGATTGTGCGCAAGTCCAACAAATACATACTCGTGCAGGTGGCGAACTTCCAGCAGGCGGGCGACAGCGTCGTCTGCACCGCGTCCTCGAAGGAGCTCGACGCGTTCGGTTTCAAGGCGGCGAAGAACAACTCGCCCGCTGCCTACCTTACCGGACTGCTTGCTGCTCGCAAGGCGCTCAAGAAGGGCGTGAAGGAAGCAGTGCCCGACATCGGGCTGAATTTCGCGTCGAAGGGATGCGTCCTGTTCGCCGCGCTGAAGGGCATCGCGGACGGAGGGGTCGCAGTCGGGATTTCCGAGGAGAACGCACCTTCGGCGGAGCGCATCTCAGGCAAGCACCTTTCCGAGGCGGTTCAGAAGGGGTTCGCCGAGGCAAAGAAGAACATAGAGGCAGCATGAAATGAAACGCAACGCTTTCAATCGGGGAGCCCGCGATAAGCGGGACGAGCAGAGCAGGACCGCCAACTGGGTTCCGAAGACGAAGCTCGGCAGAAAGGTCCTGAACGGCGAGATAACGTCCGTCGACGAGATTTTCGATTCCGGGCAACGCATCCTCGAGAGCCACATCATAGACATACTGATTCCCGACCTTTCCGAGGATGTGCTCGAGGTAAAGAGCACGCAGCGCATGAGCGCGTGCGGACGCAAGCAGCAGATGCGCGCCGTGGCGGTTGTGGGCAACCGCGCGGGTTACGTGGGCGTCGGCGTCGGAAAGGCTCCAGAAACCAGGGATGCAATCTCCGAGGCGATAAGCGAGGCGAAGCGCAATCTGGTGCGCGTGCGGCTCGGATGCGGCTCGTGGGAGTGCGGCTGCGGCACCGAACACTCGCTCGCGCAGCAGGTGAACGGACAGAATTCCAGCACGACCATAATCATCAAGCCCGCGCCGCGAGGTGTGGGCATAGTCGCAAGCGAGAACGTGCGCAAGGTGCTCGAACTCGCGGGCGTTCACGACGCGTGGACGTTCATGCGCGGGCGCACCCGCAACGTGCTCAACGCCGTGCTCGCGACGATGCAGGCGCTCGACTCGCTGAACGTCCTGAAGAGCGGAAGACACGGGGAGGAGGTAGTCGCGGATGCCTAAGATTGCGATAATTCTCATTCGCGGCACGACCGGGATGCGGCACGACATAAAAGGCGCGCTGCACCAGCTCAAGCTCACCCGCAAGAACCACTGCGTACTTCTCGAGAATGCGCCGAAGGGGTTGCTCTTAAAAATCAAGGATTACGTCGCGTTTGGAGAAGTTGACGCCGCGACGGAAAAGGCGCTCCTCGCGAAAGGGGACGCGCCGTACGCGCTCCATCCGCCCGTCGGAGGGTTTCGGGGCGGAATAAAGCACGCCTATCCGAAGGGAGCGCTCGGGAACCGCGGCGAGAAAATCAACGCGCTTATTAAAAGCATGCTGCAGTGATATTCGAAATGGCAAGACGCATCAAATCGAGGAAGAGCAAGCACATGGGCAACCGCACCTTCGGCGGCGGAAACGCGAAGAACCGCCGCGGCAAGGGCAACCGCGGAGGCGTCGGCCGCGCTGGGTACCACAAGCACCGCTGGCTGCACACCATCAAGTTCGAGGGAACGAACAAGGTGGAGCGCGGCGAATCGGGATTCTCGAACCCGACGAGGCGCACGTTCATTAGCGTTTCATTGGCAAATCTGGAGTCGCGCATAACGCGCGGCGAGGCGAAGGCGGACGCGGGCGGAATCCATTCGTTCTCGCTCAAGGGCTGCAAAATCCTCTCGGGCGGCGCGGCCAAGCACAAGATGGCGGTAAAGGCATCGGCGTTCTCGGAAAAGGCGAAGCAGAAGATAATCGCTGCCGGCGGAACGGCCGAGGTACTCCTATGAGCATTTTCGACGTCATCCGACCGATAACCAACATCCTCCCCGATGTGAAGCGTCCGGAGCGCGCAGGTGGCTTGAAGGAGCGCCTGTTGTGGACCGTCGCGGCGCTTCTTATATTCTTCTTCCTCGGACAAATCTATCCGATAGGCGTGGATCCGTCCGCGATAACGCAGCGCTTCGAGCGCCTCGACATCCTTCTCGGAAGCAAGACGGGCACGCTCATCACGGCAGGTATCGGGCCCATCGTGCTCGCAAGCATCTTCCTGCAACTCGCGGTGGGCGCGAAGCTCATTTCCCTTGACCTGAGCAATCCCGAGAACAAGCGGAAATTCCAGGGGGCGCAAAAGCTGCTGGCGATCCTTCTCAGCTTCTTCGAGGCGGCAATCTACACGTTCTCGGGCTACATCCCGGCGGGCTCGGCGTCGCCGCTGTTCGGCTCGCTCGTAGCCACGCAAATCTTCGTAACGCTCCAGCTCGCGCTCGGTTCCATCATCCTGCTGTACCTCGACGAGGTGGTGCAGAAGTGCGGCATCGGTTCCGGAATCTCGCTCTTCATCGCCGCAGGCGTCAGCCAGCAGGTGTTCATCGGCGCGTTCAGCTTCATCACAACCGCGACGGGAGTGCCCGCGGGCCTGATACCGCAGGCGATTTACTACCTCGCGTCCGGCGACATCGTCACCGCGGTCTGGGCGCTCATGCCGATAATCTTCACCGTCATCGTGTTCGCGGCGGTCGTATACGTCGAGGGCATGAAAATCGAGCTGCCGCTCGCCTACGGACGTGCAAGGGGGCTCGGCGCGCGCTATCCAATCAAGTTCCTCTACGTGAGCAACATCCCCGTGATTCTCGCTTCGGCGGTGCTGCTGAACATGCAGCTTATCGGAATGTTCACCGCGAACGCGGGCTTCCCGCTTCTCGGGCACTATCAGCACAACCAGCCGATAGACGGCTTGGCGTACTATATAACCGCGCTCCCGTCGCCGCTGCTCATTACCGGAGGGTACGCTTCGTACCTGCAGATGATGACGCAGCCGAATGAAATCCTGCACATCTTCATATACGGGCTCGCGCTCGTCCTGCTCTGCGTTGTGTTCGGATGGTTCTGGATAGAGAGCACGGGCATGGGCGCGCACGACGTTGCGTTGCAACTGGAAAAAACCGGGCTAATGATTCCGGGATTCCGCGCCGACCCGCGCGTAACCGAAAAGATACTCGACCGATACATACCCATAATCACGATTCTCGGCTCGCTATTCGTCGGAATACTCGCGTGGTTTGCGGACATCACGGGCGCGCTCGGCACCGGCACGGGAATTCTCCTGACCGTGGGTATCCTGTACCGCTTCTACGAGGACCTGGCGCAGCAGCAGGTTTTTGAAATGTACCCGGTTCTGAAGAAAATCGTAAGGATGTGAGGCGTGTCACGTGAAACTGGCCCCTTTCGCGCTTTTGTCCGTTTCCGTTTTGCTTCTTGGTTGCATTACGCAGGAGGGAACGCCTTCGCCCTCTCCGTCCGCAATCCCGACAGTTCCCTCGCCTTCATTAGCCGCGCCTTCGCCCTCCCCCTCGCCGGTTCCCTCGTTTTTCCCGTCGCCCAGCCCGCAGCCCTCGCTTGTTCCTTCGCCCAGCCCGTCGCCTGTTGCGCAGGCGCCGACCGCGACGATAACGATACAGAATTTCGCGTTCAATCCGCCGACCCTTGAAATCGCGGCGGGCACGACCGTCGTTTGGGTGAACAACGACGACGCGAAACACAACGTCAGGTCCGTTCCGTCGTCGCCGGTTTCGTTCATTTCCGGCAACCTCCTGAAGGGGCAGACGTATTCGGTGACGTTCAACCACACCGGCGCGTACGGCTACTATTCGGGGCTCTACCGAGACATGATAGGCAACGTAATCGTGCGCTGAACAGCAGTGCGTCGACGTACCGTCTTCGTCGGTTTTAAATATCGCGGCGCCTTACACTTAATCGGGAAAATTCTAATGTTGCGCGTCGCGTTTATAGGCGGCGGGGGCGTGGGCAAAAGCACGCTAGCGTACGCCTTTTCCTCGTATTGCCGCAAGCAGGGGCTGCGCGTCGGGATAGCGAACCTCGACCCGGGCTGCAAGCACATCAAATACAAACCCGCGTTCGACGTGCGCCGGTACTACTCGCTTGACAAGACGATGCGCTCGGCGGAACTGGGGCCGAACGGCGCGCTGAAGCGCATACACGCCGCGTTGCTCACCAACAAAAAGGCGATGAAGGAGCTCGACGCAGTGGATGCGGACTTCCTGTTCATAGACACCGCGGGTTCGCTGGAGCTTTTTCTGACGGAGGGCGGCGCGTCGTTCATCGAGCAGGCTGCCGACCTCGTTCTCTTCGTCTGCGACAACGAGGCCGTGCAGTCGGAGGGGGACTTCGTCGTGCTGAAGGCGATAAACGCGATTCAGCGGCTGAAATACTGCCTGCCGACGCTGACGGTAATCAACAAGGGCGACTTGCTGAAGCGGAAAAAGGCGAAGGACGGGCAGACCCTGCTCGGCGGGATGGGCGCTGTGAACGCCCACCTGCACGCGCTTCTCGGCGAAATAGGCAAGCGCGAGCGCCTGCTAGTTGTGAGCGCGGTTGAGCGCCGCGGGTTCAGGGAGTTGTTCGACGCGATAAACGAATCTAAATGCGAATGCGGCGACATGGAGTAGACGAAATGGTTAAAGTAACGCACGAACTTATCAATGCGATACGTAAAAAGAAAAAAATTCGCAGAGGAAGTGCGCAAAATAAGATTCTGCTCTCCTTGAGGAGAAAACTTAACGCGCGGGGGAATCAGGAGAATCGCTGAACTGAAGGGGGCGGAGCCCCCTGCGGGTTCGGCGGGGATATGGAATAGGGGATGATGGGAGATGGTGGACTGGGTTTTGCTGGGGACGCTTTTCAGGCTGGCGTCGCTCGTGCTGGCGGCGATAGTGGCGATATACGCCCTCGCGGCTGCGATGAACTACCGGCGCGGCGGCAGGATGATGGCGTCGATAATAGTCGTCGCCCTGCTGATAGGAACCGCCGCGTTCTTCGGCTACGAGGACGACCGTTCCGGCGTTTATTACGCTGTGCACGTGGGAGCGCTCGCTCTCGCGCTTCTCGTCCTTTTCTTTGCGCTCAGGCAGTACATACACGGCGCTATACGCGAAAAAATGGAGGACGGTAAGCATGGAATGCCAAACGTGCGGCAGAAACGCCGTGGGCGAAGGGCTCGTTGAGGGCGCGCGGGTGCCGCTCTGCGAACGATGCTCCGGCTACGCAGACGAGTTTTCATACTACGCCCCGCCGAAAACGGCGAGGAAGGCGGCGGCGCTGCCAGCAAAGGCGGTTCGCGTTTCCAGGGAAATCGCCGACGATTACGGAAAAACAATATCGCGGGCGCGCGATAAGCGCGGCATGACGCGCAAGGAACTCGCGGCGAAACTGCTGATTCACGAGAATGAGCTCGCTTCCTTCGAGGAGGGGCGCATCAAGCCGTCGGAAACGCTGGCGAAGAAGCTGGAGTTCGCGCTCGGCATAAAACTGTTCGAGGAAATAGAGGAGGCTGGAAAAAAGGGCGCTGCCGAATCCGCTGCCGCCCCGAAGAAAGCAGGAGGGGTTTCGCTCGCGGATATCCTCGAAATAAAGAAGCGCTGAAATTACTCGACGCTTATCGTCTTCGCGTTCCTCTCCGGGCTTTTCTTTTTCAGCACCACCTCGAGAATCCCGTTCTTCAGCTTCGCCTTCGCGCTCTCCTCCACCACCTTCGCGGGAAGGGCGACGCGCTTCGCGAAGCGGCGCTGCGGGTCCGTTACCTCTATCTTGAGCGCATTCTCAGTTGTGTTGAGCTTAAGGTGCTCCTTCGCGACGCCCGGAAGCTCGACGATTACCGTGAGTTCCCTTTCGCCGTTCAGGACGTCGACGAGCGGCTCGCGCTCCTCCTTCACCCTCCCGTGCTCGACGTTCCCGAACTCGGAAATCTGCGGCTTCCCGTCCTGCCCCACGCGCATGCTGACGCCGTAAACAAACGGACCTTTGCCCGGCTTCATTCCCTCGCCGAATCCGCTCCCGCGCAAGTGCTTCATGTCCTCCATCATGCGCTCGAAAATCTCGTCCATGTCGCCGAATCCGGAAAAGAAGTCGTCTTCGAAGGGCATCCGCCTGTTGTGCCTCATGAACACCACCCCGGAATGCCTACGCTGCAAAACTATTTAAGGGTTTGCGGGTTCATTTATCCATGATTGAAATCACGGTTTACGGACGGGGCGGACAGGGGTGCGTTACGTGCGCGGAGGTGCTCGCGATAGCCGGATTCAAGGACGGCAAAAAGGCGCAGGCGTTTCCCGCATTCGGCGTGGAGCGGACGGGCGCGCCCATACGCGCGTTCTGCCGTTTCGACGACAAGCCGATTCGGCTGCACCAGCACGTCTATTCGCCGGACTACGCCATCGTCCTGGACGACACGCTGTCGGGCTACTTCGACGACGTGAAAAAAGGCGGCACCGTGCTGATTGCGACGAAGAGCGCGCCCAAGCCGCCCGAAGGCGTCAGGGTCGTCGCACTTGACGCCTACGAGGTTGCGCGCAAGGCGATAGGCAGGCCCATAGTGAACGTCGCGGTTCTCGGCGCTTTTGCGAAGGCAACGGGGCTCGTGACGAAGGAGGCGCTCGAGAAAGCAATTCTGGAACGCTTCCCGAAGGAGCTGGCCGAGAAGAACATCGTCGCGATGCGCAACTGTTATTCGATGGTCTGAATGGCGAAGCTGCGCGACATCGTTTCGTTCCTCAACCGCGAGCTGAGGCTCGGCAGATTCGATGAAGATTCGATTAACGGGGTGCAGTTCAAGGGGAGCGCCGACGTTTCCACCGTTTCCTTTGCAGTTGACGCCTGCCTCGACGCTTTTGAAAAGGCGAAGGGCGAGCTTCTAATCGTGCATCACGGCTTGTTCTGGAAAAAATCAATGCCGATAAAAATCGATGCCATGTGGAAAAAACGCTTCGACACGCTTAAACGCAAACGCCTTTCCCTTTACGCCGCGCATCTTCCCCTTGACGCCCACCCCCGCCTCGGAAACAACGCCGAGATGGCGCGGCGGCTCGGCGTGAAAAATCTGCGCCTGTTTGCCGCATACGGCGGCATCAAGTGCGGATTGGCGGGCGAGTTGCCCGTTGCGCTGCCCTTGCGCGTTCTTGCGAAGCGCGTGGAAAAGGCAGTCGGAGGAAAGGCGCGGGTTTTCGCTTTCGGGAAGGCAAGGGTGAGGCGCGTCGGTCTGGTTACCGGAGGCGGGGGGTTCGGCGTCCTCGACGCGAAGTGCGGCGACGTGCTCGTAACCGGCGAATTCGGGCACTCGAAGTATCATTTCGCGAAGGAAAAGGGCGTCAACGTGATTGCCGCGGGGCACTACAAGACGGAGAAGCTGGGGCTCGAGGCGTTGGAGAGCGTGCTGCGCGAAAAATTCGGCGTGAAAACGGAATTCGTCGAATCGCCGACGGGGCTTTGACTTATTCTTCGGCTTCGCCCTTCTTCTGCAGGTACTTGAAGTAGACGTACGCCATCGCCACGAGCAGGACGATGAGGTACAGCGGTCCGAAGTCGATGTTCTGCTGGGTCGGTGCGGGAGTCGCCGTCGGCGTGCCGCACTTGCGGTTGTACGTGCTTTGGATGATGTTCGCCAGCGACTGCGCTTCCAGAAGCTTCTGCGCCATCTTCGCGTAGGCGTCGGACGTGCCCTTGCCCCTGTAGAACTCGATGTCCGCCCAGGCGCGCTTGAACGACGCAACCTTCGTGCCCAAGTCCTTGTCGCACGCCTTGAGCGCGGACTCGCTCGCTATTATGTAGTCGGCGGTCTGTTTCAGGCCGTCGTACGCCGCCAGCGCTTCCATGCGCGACTTGCGGAAAAAGAACGAGCCGACGGAGTCGTTCACCCAGCGCTGCTCGTTGTTCAGGAGGGAGTTCATCCCGTTGCGCGGGTCCTGCGTGGCGAACTTCCCGTACAAATCCGTCAGCCCTATGTCGCGCAGGTTCTCGAGGCTGTTGTAGATGCTGTCGCTGTCGGGCGACTTTATGGACGAGCGCGAAACCTGCGACTGCAGCTCCGTGATGCTCTGCGAATACGCGTTGTACGCGTCGAAAAGGGCGAACAGCGCGTCGTACGACGACTTGTAGGTGCTGATGACGTACGGAAGCTCCGCGGCTGCGTAGGTTTCCCTGAACGACGCCCACATCTGCGAGCCGTCCTGCAGCATCGGCAGCGCCTCGTTCTCAAGGTCGGAAACGCGTTGGAGGTTCGTCTCAACGGCGTCGAATGAAAGCGTCGGGTATTTCGACTCCGTCTGCGCGCGCAAATCCGAGAGCTTGTTCAGGTTCTGCTGCGCCATTCCCGCGCTCGCCTGCAGCGCGGGCGCCACGATGTCGAAGGAATACTTGTTTTTCTCGACGTATTCGTCGATTACGCGCATCTCGTAGAGCGCGCTTGCAGCCGCGTTCAGGCGCGTCTCGTCGGTGACGAGCGTGCCGTTCTCGTCGTCCACCGCCACCACGACCTTCTTCGGCGAGTATATCGAGTAGAAGAAAAGCCAGTAGGTTCCGCTTCCCACCTCCATCGGCTTGGTGGGCAGGAGGATGTCGCTGTCGCTGCCGATGTAGGGCGACGCAACGGCCTGCGCCTCGTCGCTGGAGATTACCGCGAAAACCAAAGGCGCGGCTACGAGCAGCAGGAACAGCACAAATCCTGTCTTCATTTCCTTTTCCTCAGCGCCCAGAACGCGAACAGCGCCGCCCCGAGCGCGAGCAGGGGCGTCATCTCGGGCGTTGCCTGG
>PEXZ01000049.1:5512-6984 GCA_002763345.1 Candidatus Micrarchaeota archaeon CG08_land_8_20_14_0_20_59_11 | reverse complement strand
TTCCATGTCCGTGTGCCCGGAACCGGATTCGTGGCAGGACATGGTCCTTTTTTTGATTACGTACGCGCCCTCGTCCTCGCTGTACTCTATCTCGTCATCGGAAATGAAGGTGCCCGTCTCGCTATAGGTGCTTCCGGGCAGGTTCGTGCTTAAAGTCCACGTTTGCGTCGTGCGCCCCGTTACCTCGAACGGGCACTCGCCTTCGGAATCAATCGAGTAGGAACTGATGTAGTCGGCTTCCAAATCCGAGTTCGAGTAAATGAGGATTACCGCCTGCACTTTGTCGCCGGGGCGGTCCGCGCAAAACGTTTTCTCCTTGACGGAATTCCAGAACTCCTCGGTCCAGACGCCGTTTATCTTCACCAGCGCGCGGCGCTGCTGCTTCTTGTTGTCCTTGTCGGGAAAACTGAAAACGATGCGTTTGATTCCCGTGTCCTGCGCGACTTCGAAAAACCGGTATTCCGCGGCGCCCGCGCTCAGCCAGAGCGACACCTGCCTTGTTCCGGGTATGTCGATTTTGTCGGGCTTCAACGCCGTGCCGGTTATTCCGATTGCGGGAAAACCCGGGTCGTCCTTGTAACGCTGTATGGGGTCCGCGTTCCAATTCCAGACGCTGTACTCCGCGTGATTTTCCTCGTAATTCGGCGACTCCATTATCGCGCGCTTCGTTCCCTTCGGCACCGTGTCCTTCAGGATTTGCGCGACGACTTCCTCTCCGCCGCCGTTTTGAAGCAGGTAATAGAAGAACAGGTAGTCGGCGTACTCCTTCACCGAATAGCGAAAGACCAGCGGCATTTCGCGGGTTTGGAAGAACAACGGCAGGAAAACCTGTTCGCGGTTGAACTTCGGGTAAACGTAGTGCTCGCTTCAGGTCGCAGTTGCTTCGCGCAACCACTTTTGTTCGGCTCCGTTCCAATCGCGCAACGGAACGTGGTACTGGAAGCAGTGGAACAGTTCGTGCGCGGTGATGGACTTGGTTGGGTCTTCGTTCAGCGTCTGGTTGACGTCAATCGTCAAGCGGCAGCGATAAACTGGGTCCGTGGTCATGGTGCGCATCTGCGCCAATCCGAGCGTGCCGCTTTGGAGGCTCTCCCAGTAAAACCAGACCTCTTCCGTCGGCTCGACGCCCAGGAGCGAGTGGAACTTGTCGTAAGCGTCGATTGCGCCCTTCTTAATCCAGCCCATTTCCGTGTCCATCAGGTCCTTGTCGAACTGCGAGTAGTTCGAGGGCAGGAAGCCCAGGATTTTGGCCTTGCCCGGAATGGCCTGCATGATGAACGTCTCGTAACTCTCGCCCGCGAAACTCAGAACCCTTTCGCCGGTTTGCGTTGCTTTCTTCAAGTCGTTTGGCAACGCCTCCTCGCCGGGCAGCAGGAGGAGCGGTTCGAGCTTCGCTTTCGCCTCGGCTGACAGCGACGCCCACTCGTCTATGGCGAGCATTGCTTCGCTTGAAACGTCGTAGTTTTCGAGCG
>PEXZ01000049.1:0-5493 GCA_002763345.1 Candidatus Micrarchaeota archaeon CG08_land_8_20_14_0_20_59_11 | reverse complement strand
GCTTGGCAGGCTCTTCTTGTCGAGCGTGGCCCGCAGCGAGTAAACGACGTAGTCTTCCTTGGAAATTTTTTTGGCGTCATATGCCGCTTGCAATTTGTCGAGGCTCGTCTTCGGCGGAACTGCGGCTTGCGATGCCGCGTACAACGCCTTCAATTCAGGGTCTTTGAAGTCGAAGTTCGGTGCGGGGGTGGCCGTCGCGCCGCCGCCAGCGGGTTGCAGCGTTTTGTTTGCAGCCGCGCCTTGCGGCGCTCCCCCGCCCAAGCAGCCGAACAACAGCATGCCGGCGAGCAAAGCGAATCCGATGAACAATGCCGCGGGCTTTCCGCTTGAAGAAAACGTCACTTAGGCCCCACCTCTAGCGGAATTCGACGCTAGCAGGCATTTAAGCCTTTGGGATTGGATTCTTCTAAGCCAAGCCCGAGAATACCAGGATTATGGACGAAAGGTTGTAGGCGGCGTGCGCGACGATGCAGGCGGCCACGTCCCTGTTCTTTCTCATCTCCAGCCCTATCAGCACCGATGCCGTGAAGGCGGCGACTATTTCCGCGGATGAGCCGTAGCCGTAGTGCATGGCGGCGAAAAGCAGGCTCGCGAACAGCACGCCGACGCGTTTCTGCAGGTACGCCCTGAAAAAAAGCTCCTCGGCAATCGGGACGAGCGTAACCGTCAGCAGAAGCAGCGGCACGCCGCTGCCGCGTATTATCTCGATTACCTTGTGCGTGTCCAGCAGCCCGAGCTCCTCGAGCACCGCGCCCCCGACGAGCGTCGCGATGAAAATCGCGCCGAGCAGCTTCAGGCTGCGCAGCCCCGTGAGCGTCCAGTCGGGCTTCCTGTCCAGATACAGTTCGCGGCGCCATTTTTTTCCCTCGATGCGCAGAAGCGCGAAAGGCAGGGCTAGCGTGACGAAAACAATCAGCAGGGCGTTTTCCAGTCCCATTTTATCGGATTATTTCATTTCCGAATAGCCGCACTTGCCGCAGGAGCGCCTGTTCGCGTGCTCGGCGAGCTTCACGCCTTCGCCGCACTTGGGGCAGAATTTTCCGCGCTCGTATTTCTTGGGCTTCTTCGCAGCCTTCTTCCTGTCCTCAGCCATTTTTCCTCAGCCTCTTCATGTGTTCGATTCTCCTGTTTATAAGCGCTTGCGTGCCGATGTCCCGCCGGTGGAAGACCGCGCCTTTAATCGCGCCGACGCCCTCCTCCGCGATTTTCTCCGCTTCCGCGAGTGACGGGGCGATTCCCACGCTCGCGATTGCCCGCGAGCCGAGCGTGACGTATTTCCCGTTTTCCTCCCGCACCGCGCCGTAATAATAGCGCGCGCGGCTTCTGCCGACCTCGAGCAGCGCGCCCCTTATCGGATTGGAAGGATAGCCCTCCGGCACGGCGTATTTGCAGACGGTGGCGGCGTTCTCGAAGCGCAGTTTCGTTTCGTCGAGTTTCCCATTAATTATCGATTCACACACATCGACAAAATCCGATTTCATAATCGGCAGCACGTTCATCGCCTCGGGGTCGCCGAAGCGGACGTTGTATTCGATGAGTTTCACGCCCTGGCGGGTGCAGATGAACCCGCCGTAAAGCACGCCCCTGTACTTTGCGCCGGTTTCCTTGAGCAGCGCAGCGGCAACCTTTTCATTGATTGCATGCGCCGCTTCCGCGTCCTCCCTTCCCATGAACGGAAGCAGGTGATTCTCGCACGAATACGAGCCCATCCCGCCTGTATTCGGCCCCTCGTCCCCTTCAAAAGCCCGCTTGTGATCCTGAACAGGCGGGCAATCCTGTACGGCAACGCCGTCCGTGAGCGACTGCAAACTGAATTCCTCGCCCTCGAGCTTTTCCTCGATTACTACAGAAGCGTGCTTCGCGAGAACCTCTTCGCAGTAGTCGAGCGCGTCCTCGACGCCGCGTAGATGGTCGCCGAGCACCTTCACGCCCTTTCCGCCGGTGAGCCCGTCGGGCTTCACCACGAACCCCTTTTCCGCGTCGAGCAGTTCCCGCAGCCAGTTTTCAATGCCGCTGCCGCTCCTGAAAATCCTGTATTCCGGATTGCCCTCGATGCCGTGCTTCCGAAGGAGTTCGCGGCAGAACGACTTGCTCGATTCGAGCTGCCCGAGCTTTTTAGAGGGAGCGACGCACGGGATTCCCGCCTTTTCGAGCGCGTCGGAAACGCCGTGCGCAATCGGGTCCTCCGGGTCTATGATTGAGAAATCGGGTTCGACGCGCTCCGCGAATGCGAGCACCGCCTCCGCGTCGTCAGTTTTAGCGACGCAGAACTCCTTGCTCCTGCGCATGACTCCCGGATTCTCCGCGTCCATCATCGAAAAAAGGAGCGGCTTGCGCCTGCTGCGCACTATCGCCTCGGCTATCACGTCGGTTCTGGCGCTTTTGCCTATGAGCAAGACGCGCATTTCGGTTCCCACCACAAGCCTTAGCCAGTCGCAATATTAAAACATTCTTTCGATGGCGGGCAGCGCCTGCCAAAACGTCCTAGGCGAGCACGGCGGCTCCGGCGGCGGTGCAGTATTCCGCGTCTTTCGGAAAAACGGCCCCGATGCCGAAGATTTTGCACGCCGCGGAGACGCGGGCGCGGAACATTTTGTTTTTCGCCGCGGCCCTGCCCGTGAAGATTATTTCGCGAATGCCCTCGCTTCTGGCTGCGAAGGAGGCGGACACCGCGACGCTCTCGGCGGCGAGTTTTATGATGCTGGCTGCGACGTCGGCGCGCGTCGCGCCCGCAATCCTGCCGAAGTTGGCGGCGGTTGCGTCGCCGGGAACGGCGCCGATGCCGCTTCCGACGACGTCGCGGACGGTGAGGTCGGCGCCCCTCGCGCTGCCCGCGATTTTTTCGAGTTTGGCGGCATCCGCGCCAAGCAGCAGTTTTGCCAACCCGTCGATGGTTCCGCCGCCGACGCCCGTGCCTCCGAGATGGCGCGCCTTCCCGGCTTCGAAAAGGACGAAGG
This sequence comes from Candidatus Micrarchaeota archaeon CG08_land_8_20_14_0_20_59_11, assembly GCA_002763345.1. GTDB lineage: Archaea > Micrarchaeota > Micrarchaeia > Norongarragalinales > Norongarragalinaceae > Norongarragalina. The sequence continues at coordinate 2,536 of PEXZ01000049.1, read as the reverse complement.
GCGTGCCGGTTCCGACGTTGGCGCACAGCCCGCGCTTTTTTCCCGACAGGAACGCGGCGCCCGCGGCGATGGCGGCAATCTCGCCGATTTTTTTAGCGCCTTCGAGTTTTCCGCCGACGATTCCGACACTGTCGAATCCTTCGGCGAGTTCGCGCAAGTCGAGTCGGGTCGCTTCGGACGAACGGGCAGATGCGCGGCCGATTATTTTTCCGCCTTCGACGGCGACCGCGTCGGTCCATGACGCGCCCGCGTCGATTCCGCATCTCACAGCAATCCGCCCAGCCCCGCCAGCGCAACCGCGACGCCGACGATGCCCTCGCCGCTTATCAGTCCGGCGGCAATCACGCGCCCCCTCTCGACGCGCTTTTCAGTGGCGAGCATGCGTACGAGCGCGCCCGCGGCGAGAAACAGCGAAAGTTCGAACGAAACGTAGATTCCGATTCCGAACAGCACCGCGCCGAGCCCGAAGCTTCCGAGCGCGACGCAGAGCACCGCGCCCGCCAGCGCGCCGAGCATCATCGTCTGCGGTATCGACGACGCGCCGACGATTTCCCTCACCGCGACCGCCTGCGGCGCGGGCAGCGCCGCGGAACCTATTCCGTACTGCGCGTCGAGCGCGACGAGTATGAAACCGATTGCCGCCGCCGCGGCGACAACCCCGACGACCTGCGCCTTGAGCTGCTCGTTCGCGTCGGTTCCGAGCAGGAATCCTGTTTTCAGGTCCTGCATCAAATCCCCCGCAAGCCCCGCTGCGAGGCAGACGACCGCCGCCAGGAGCACGAGCGGGAGCGCGTTCGCGCCAAGGAGGAACTTCGCCGCCAGAAGCACAATCATCGCGAAAATCTCCATCGGGTCCACGTTCGTCTCGCCGGTGACGCGCGCGCCGACGTAAGACATCGCGGCGGCGCCGAGCATCGCGAGGCCGGAAACGAGCAGGTCCATTCCGGTTGCGATGGAGAGCAGCCCGACCGCGACCACCGCGAACAATCCAGTTCTTCCGCTGATTCTTATTTTCGCGATTGCGGGCAGGCCCTTCGTCACGAAATAGGCGACCGCGGCGCCTATGACGATGCCGACTCCGAGCGGCGTTGCCATTTCCTGGGCTACGAGCAGTTTGCTGACCAGCGCGCCGCCGAACCACGCCGCCATCATGAGGGGCCCGATGAGATAGCCGCCTGCGATCGGGATGACGGAGAGCGCCGCGGGCACGGTTCCGAGAAAGCGGGCGATTGCGAAAGCGGCGCTCGCGCCGAAGGACGCGAACAGCATCCTAGCTTTTTTGCCGCCTTCGTCACCGGCATTTATGAGGGCCGCCGCCGCCGCGCCGTCGGGATACGGAAGCTTCCCGACCAGTTCCTTGCGCAGCGGCATCGAGAAGAGGACGCCCGCAAGCCCGCCGAGAAGCGCAACCGCGATTATCTGCGGCACGGTTATGCTCAGGCCGAGCATCGTCGCGGCGGGGATGGTGAATATTATGCCCGCGGCAACCATGGCGCCCGTGTTCGCGGTCGTCTGGAGGATGTTGATTTCGTTCTTGTCAGTGTTGCCGAGCGCCTTGAGAAGGACGAGCGCGACGAGCGACGCGGTCGTCATGGACCAGTATACGCCGCCCATGCGCAGGCCCGCGTATGCCGAATAGGCGCATATCAGAACCGAAAGAAGCGCGCCTACGGCGAGTGCACGGAGGTAGCGCATTTCTCATTCCCACCGTTTCTTTTTTTTCGCCGCCGCAACGGGCTTTACGTGCTTCTTCTCCTTCTGGAATTCGAGGTAGGAGTAAACCACCGGCACGACGCCGCACGCGAGCGCGCCCGCAATCACGATGTAGAACGCGTAGTTCATCATGAACAGCGTCAGCATGACGACTACGGCGAACGCCTTGAACAGCTTCGCGCCGAGGACGTGCGTCTTCTTCCAGACGGCTTCGCTGGAAAGCGTCCACGGCGTGCGGATGCCGATGAACCACGTCGGTTGAACGCGCTCAAGCATGTAGCCGACGTAGTAGAACAGCACCGCAATCGCGGGGATTATCGCGTACGTGATGTTGAACCCGTAGCCCGCGTTAATCGCGAGCGTGACGCCGTTGAGGTACGCCATGAACAGCGCCATGAACGAGGCGAATCCCCAGTAGACGTCCTTGAATTTTGCGATGTTGGCGCCGAGCGGGTCGATTTTCGGAATCAGGCAGAACAGCCCAACGAGCAGCGCGGTAAGCATGGGCATGAGGAGCACTGCCATGTTTTTGCCCATCCAGCCGTTAGGCATCCCCTGGCCGTCCCAGTGCGTCACCATGACGTCGGGAAGTTGGCAGTAGAACGCGGCGCTGAGCAGGAACGAAATCGCCACGAACGCCCACGGAATCCATTCCTCGCGGAGCTTCATGAAATCACCCTGTTTCCACTCGCGGCGCCAGATAATAGCATATCTTCGCCTTGCCAAGCTCGTACGCAAGCCGCACGGGCGAGTCGTTCTTGAGTTCGAGGTGCGCGATTGCGTCGTCCGGGCACGCCTTCGTCATGTCGTCGAGATACTCGAA
>PEXZ01000018.1 GCA_002763345.1 Candidatus Micrarchaeota archaeon CG08_land_8_20_14_0_20_59_11 | reverse complement strand
GGTCATCGGGCTGCGGAAGCACGAGTTGTCTGTTGTAGCAGAACGGGCATCTGAAGTTGCAGCCCTGGCTGAACAGCACGGTACTGAGGCGGCTCGGGAAGTCAATCAGGCTCGTTTTCTGGACGCCGCCGAAGCGCATTCAACCGCCCGCGTCGTACACGGCGCGCATCGCGAACTCCTCGCGCTTGCCGTCGTTCCACTGCGAAATCGGGCGCAGGTAGCCGACAATTCGGCTGTACACCTCGCACTTGGTTCGCTTCGCCTGCAGATTTTCATCGGCCATTCCGTTCACCTCGTGGCAACAACCTTCGCTTCCTCGAAGCCTATTTCCTCGTCGCAGAGCGGGCAGTACTCGTGCTCGCCCGCGAGATAGCCGTGCTTCGGGCATATGCTGAAGGTGGGCGTAATCGTGAAATACGGCAGCGAGTAGTTCTCCGCCACCTTCCTGACCAGGTCGCGCGTCACCTTCCAGTCGCGCAGCCGCTCGCCGAGGAATCCGTGCAGCACCGTGCCGCCGGTGTAGCGCGTCTGCAGCTCGTCCTGCAAATCAAGAGCCTCGAATATGTCGTTGGTGAAGTCCACGGGCAGATGCGTGGAATTCGTGTAGAACGGCGCCGCGCCGCGTTCGCGAACCGCCTTGTCGTTCGCGACGACTATGTCGGGATACCTTTTCTTGTCGATGCGCGCCAGCCTGAAGCTCGTCCCCTCCGCAGGCGTTGCCTCGAGATTGTATATGCTTCCAGTTTTCTCCTGGTACTCGCCGAGCCTGCCGCGCATGAAGTCGAGCACCTTGATGGCGAACTTGCGTCCCTCGGGCTCCACCATGGACGCGCCCATGAAATTCAGGAGCGACTCGTTCATGCCCACTATGCCAATGGTGGCGAAGTGGTTCTTCCAGTACGCCCCTTCGGATTCCTTGATGTGGCGCAGGTAGTATTTCGAATACGGGTACAGCCCGCGCTCCGTGAAGCCCTCAAGGACGCGGCGCTTCACCTCGAGCGAACTCTGCGCGTAGTCCATGAGCGTGCCCAGGCGCTCGAAATACGCGGGCTCCTCCTTCGCGAGGTAGCCGATGCGCGGGAGGTTGATGGTGACGACGCCTATGCTTCCGGTGAGCGGGTTAGCGCCGAACAGCCCGCCGCCGCGCTTGCGCAATTCGCGCGTATCCAGACGCAGGCGGCAGCACATGGAGCGCGCGTCTTCCGGCTTCATATCGCTGTTGATGAAGTTCGCAAAATACGGCACGCCGTACTTCGACGTCATCTCGAATATCTTCTGAGAAACCGCGCCGTCCCACGGGAAGTCGCGCGTGATGTTGTACGTGGGAATCGGGAACGTGAATATCCGCCCGCGCGAATCGCCCTCGGTCATCACCTCCGCGAAAACCTCGTTGAAGAGCAGAATCTCCTCCGCGAAGTCGCCGTACGCCGCCTCCATCGGCTTCCCGCCGACAATCGCAGGCATACCCGCGAGGTGGGAGGGCACAGTCAGGTCGAGCGTGATGTTCGTGAACGGCGTCTGGAACCCGACGCGCGTGGGCACGTTCATGTTGAACAGGAATTCCTGCATCGCCTGCTTCACTTCGCGATAGCCGAGCCCGTCGTAGCGTATGTAGGGCGCGAGCAGCGTGTCGAAGTTGCTGAACGCCTGCGCTCCCGCGGCCTCGCCCTGCAGGGTGTAGAAGAAGTTCACCACCTGCCCGAGAGCCGTGCGGAAGTGCTTGGGCGGGCTGGATTCTATCTTCCCCGCGACGTGCCCGAAGCCGGTTGCCAGCAAATCATAGAGGTCCCACCCGACGCAGTACGCCCCGAGAACTCCGAGGTCGTGTATGTGGAAATCGCCGCCCGCGTGCGCGTCGCCGATTTCCTGCGGGTAGAGCTTCTTCAGCCAGTAGTTCGATATGACGGCGGCTGAAACGTGATTGTTGAGCCCCTGCAGCGAGTAGCTCATGTTCGAGTTCTCGCGCACGCGCCAGTCCGTCTCTTGCAGGTATCCCTCGACTAGGTCGAAGGAGTTCATCAGCGCCTCGATGTTGCGGATGTCGGCGCGCTGCTTTCTGTAAAGGATGTACGCCTTCGCGGTCTTCGCGTGCCCCTTCTCGATGAGCACCTTCTCGACGAGGTCTTGGATTTCCTCGACTCCTGGCGTAGCGTCCTTGCCGAAACGCTTCTCAATTTCGTCGACGACCGCGTTCGAAAGCTCGAGCGCAATCTCCCTGTCGTTACCGCCGACTGCCTGGGCTGCCTTGAAGATTGCGTCCGTGATGCGCTCTTGGTCGAACGATACGTCGCGTCCGTCGCGTTTGCGTATGCGTTTCAGCATTAAATCGCCTCACATAGAACACAATAGGTAGTGTTTGGATTCCTCACTGACTACAAGGCATAGATATTTAAATATATCGCGCCAAGACGCAGAAAAACGGGATTTTTTGTCGTTTTTCAGCGGTGCGCGGTTTTTTTGCGTGCTTCGTGCTCCTTTGCCAGCGTTGCGGGGATTTTCAAGCCCGCGCGCTTGTAATAATCGTAGAGCGCCTCGTGCAGTGCATCCGCAGCGAGGTTGGAACAGTGCATTTTTATGGGCGGCAGTCCGCCGAGCGAGCCCGCCACGTTTGCCCGCGTCAATTCCGCCGCTTGCTCCAAGGTGCTCCCTTTCGCCAAGTCGCAAATCATGTCGCTGGTCGCGAGCGCCGCCGCGCAGCCGAACGTCTTGAACTTGATGTCCGCGATTTTTCCAGCTTTCACCTGCACATAGACGGTCATCAAATCCCCACACACAGGGTTGCCAACCGTCCCGACGCCGTCCGCATTTTTGATTTCTCCGACGTTCCCAGGGTGCATGAAATGCTCCATCACCGTTTTCGAGTACAGAGCCATCGTTATCGCCTCATGTAATGTTTTGCCATTTCGGGAGTCAGCGAAGTCACAGCACGCAGTTCCGAAACAACGGGAGCCACCTGTTTCGCCGCATAATCCGCTTCCGCTTTCGTCGTGAATCTGCTGAGCGTCATGCGCAACGAACCGTGCGCCTCGACGTGCGAAAGTCCCATCGCGAGAAGCACGTGCGAGGGTTCCAGCGACTTCGAGGAGCAGGCGCTGCCGGTTGACGCGGCAACCCCGCGACTGTCCAGCCTCAGCACAAGCGCCTCGCCCTCTATCCGGTCGAAGCGGAAATGCGCGTTGTTGCAGAGCCGTTTGGAGGGATGCCCGTTTAGATGCGAATGCGGAACCGAAGAAAGAACGCCTCGGATGACGCCGTCGCGCAATTTTTTCATCCTCGGAACGGCGACGCCGAACTCCTTGTACGCGAGCTCAACCGCCTTGGCAAACCCGACCGCGCCCGCAACGTTCTCCGTGCCCGCGCGCAAGCCGCGTTCGTGCCCGCCGCCGTAAATCAGGGGCTCGATGCGGACTCCCTCGCGGACGAACAGCGCGCCGACGCCCTTCGGGCCGTGCAGCTTGTGGCTGGAGAACGACATCATGTCGGCGTTAAGCCTGCGAACGTCGATGCGTTCCTTACCAAGCGTCTGAACAGCGTCGACGTGGAAGAGCGCCTTCTTTTTTTCCTCCCCGATTTCGCGAATCGGCTGGATACTTCCGACTTCGTTGTTGGCGTGCATCACCGAAATAATGCCTGCGGTTTTCGCCGCACGCGCCACCTCTTCCACCGAAACGAGCGCGTCCTTTGAAACGCCGAGATATTCAGCCGAAACGCCCGCCTTTTCCAGCGCTCGCACCGTATTCAAAACAGCGGGATGCTCGATTTGCGTAGTCGCAACCTTCCTAATTTTGTTGGCGCGAACTGCGCCGGTTATCGCCAGATTGTCGGACTCGCTCCCTCCGGAAGTGAAGATTATTTCCTCCGCGTCGGCGTTGACCGCCTCCGCTATTGTTTCCCGCGACTTCGCCAGCGCCTCTGCTGCTTCGACGCCGAAGGAATGCAGGGACGAGGCGTTCCCGTATTTTGTGAAGAGGAACGGTCTCATCGCCGCCAGCACGCGCTCGTCCATGCGCGTCGTCGCAGCATTGTCCAGATACGCCTTCATTTCGAACACCCGCACGACGTGCATTTGAAATCCGAGATTATCCCTGAAAAATTCCCTACGAACTCGGCGCAGGACTGGCGCATCACCGCCCTGCCTTTCGGCGTGAGCGAATAGACGCGCTTGTTCCGCGCGCCTTTGCGCTCGCCCTTCACGAACCCTGCGGCCGCGAGCTTCGCCAGAAGCGGATAAAGCGTGCCCTGCGTCACCTTCGTCTTCTTGATGGCGTTAAGCTCGCGCATCATTTCGTAGCCGTAGGCGGGCTTCTTCCCGAGCAGCCACAGCACCTGCATCTGCAGCATTCCAAGTTCAACACCTCTTTTGACAGACATGTATGTAGATATACATATTAGGATATTTAAACCTTTGGAAAGGCGGAGAGTGGGGTGGGGGAGTTGCACCCCCCTATCTCGGTCTGCAGCCGAGCGCATAGCTGCTCTGCCAACCCCACGCACTTTTTGTTCTGCTTCGCAGAACAAAACCTGCACTAAAAATACGACTCGGCGATTTATAATTCGCTCGTCAGCGGTGCCTTATCTCGTCGAGCTTCTCGCGGAACTGCCTGCCCAAGTCCTGAAACTCGTAGTATCCCTCCTGCAGCGCGTCCCTGCGGAAGAAGGCGATGAAGCCCGCGCCGAACAGAGCGCCGAACGCATGCACGAGGAAGTCCGTCGGCGTCGACGACTCGCGCTGCCATCCGCCGTACTCGCGCTCGTACGAATCCTCTACGTGCTTCATCTGCTCCGTAACCTGCGCCGCCTCGTCCGTCCGGTTCTGGCTGACGAGCGTCGTCACCTCCTGCTCCATCGAGGAAATCTGCGCGTTTTTGGAGTCGAGCTGCCATTGGACGAAGATGTTCGAAACCGGGAAAACAACGAACATAACGAGCAGCGGAAGCGCGATGAGCAGGGGCAGCGCCTTTTTCGGCTTCACCATCGTCGCGGCAGCCATCAGCCCGGAAACCCCCGCGCTCGAGCCGATTATCACCGCTCCGGGATTCAGGAAGGAGAAGAGAACGGAGGCGAAGAACCCCGAGGCTACGAAGATGAACACGACGTTGAACCAGGCGAGCGCCTCCTCCAGCACGACGGCAAAGAGCACGAGCGGGATGAGGTTGCCGAGCAGGTGGTTTAGCCCGACGTGGAAGAACATGTGCGTGAACGCGCCGGTCCACTGCGACGCGCCGAATGCGAGCGAATTGACGGCGTCGTCGGGCAGGTAAAGCGCGCCTCCGGACAGCCAGAAGTACGGCACCAGCAGCGCGATGGCGAACACCAGCGCCGCCCACGGGATTTTCATACGCGAAAACAAGCATGGCTGCCAATAAAACGTTTTGGAACGGCCGCCGGTAAAGAGAATTAGGCCGGCTCATTAAAGCGAGCCGGCAGGGCGACCAGTTCAACCCACCTTCACAGAATCCGCTGAATGCGTTACCCGACTGCCCAATAAAAACTTTTCCGTCTTTTTAAAGGCGTTTTAAGAGGGAAAGCCTTGCCCCTTTTCTTTGCCGAAAGAAAAGGACGCGGCGGAGTTGCCGCTGCAATGGCTCCGCGCCAAAGGAAAGCGACACGTCGGAAGGGGGGTGCGTCAGTCCGGAGCAGGGGGAAACCGCGTGGGTTTCCCCCGAGCCGGACACGGGCTCAGAGGGAATCGGACCCTCGACCTACCGGTTAAGAGCCGGTTGCTCTACCAAACTGAGCTATGAGCCCACGCCGTTCCTTAAGGAACGGAAGCTAATTAAGTTGCGTCGGAATATATTAGCGTTATGGCTGTTTTCGTCCTCCGTCTTGACCACCGCTCGCGCGACAAGCGGCTCACGACGCACTGCGCGCTCATCGCGAGGGCGTTCGGCAGCCGCGGCATGTACTACACGGGCGAGCGCGACGAGTCCGTGGAGAAAAGCGTCGCCGGAGTCGCGCGGAACTGGGGCGGCTCTTTTTTCATAAGGCACGTGCCGTCTTGGAAGTCGGTTTTCAGGAATTTCGACGGAAAGAAGGCGCACCTGACGATGTACGGCATGCCGTTCGCGAAAAAAATCGGCGCGATTCGGAAGGCGCGCGGGAAACTGCTTGTCGTGGTGGGCGGCTCCAAGGTTCCGGCCGGGATTTACGGCGCCTGCGACTGGAACGTCGGCGTCACGGACCAGCCGCACTCCGAAGCAGGAGCGCTGGCGGTGTTCCTCAACGCGCTGAAACTCCGCGGAAACTTCGGGAAAGCGCGCCTGCACATTATACCCCAGGAACGTGGTAAAAAAATCGAGGAACGAGGGAAAGTATAAATAGAAAGGGAACGCAGGAAAGCTCATGCCCGCCAAGCAGCAACCGAACTTGTTATTCAACGAATACGTGAAAAACGTCGGCGGACGCAAGGGCAGGGGAATCGTCGACGCAATCGGCGACGGCGCAACTGACGAGCACATCGAGAAAAAAACCAACTACAAGATGACGGAAATCCGTTCGCTCCTCAACCGCCTGCAGAACGCGGGGGTTGTCGAGTATTCGCGCGTCAAGAACATGCAGAACGGCTGGTTCACGTATACGTGGCGCGTCAACAAGACGCGCGCGACGGCCAATTACATGGTGCAGCTGCGCCGCAGGCACGGGGAACTGCTCCGCCAACGCGAAATGCTCGACGGCACGCAGGCATACAGGTGCCGCAGGGGGTGCGCGAAGGTTTCCTTCGAAGAAGCGATGGAAACCTCGTTCCGCTGCCCGAAGTGCGAGGGGAAGATGCGCTCCGTGAACGCCTCCTTGGAGAGGCGCGAACTCGAGAAGCAGATCGGCGCCATCGATACGATCCTGAAAAAATAAAAAGTAGCGGGGGAGAGAACTATGTTCGGCGTTACCAGTAACGACCTTAAATGGACGGTATTTTTTTCGGTAGCTGCCGCAGCGTTAGCTGGAGTACTCTCGATTTTTGCCTATGAAAGGGGGACAGTATCTTTGCAAGAAGCTTGCGGGTATACGGTGGGCGCGGCGGTTTTTGTAATCTGGATTTCTGTTGTTTTTTTGTGGTTCCGCTATCTTAAAAACAAACAGATCGGCCCGAAAACAACCGAAGTTCGTCGCTGGTGGCTATTCGGAACAAAAAAAGCATAAGGGCGCGTTCCCGTTCTTAAAAACCAGAAATAGTAGCGGGGGCAGGATTTGAACCTACGATCTCCGGGTTATGAGCCCAGCGGGCACTCCTGGCTACCCTACCCCGCTTTGCGGAATTAAGTATTGC
>PEXZ01000078.1 GCA_002763345.1 Candidatus Micrarchaeota archaeon CG08_land_8_20_14_0_20_59_11 | reverse complement strand
TGCCCGCGCCCGAAAATTGCTCGTGGGAGGCGTAAAGCGAAATGATGCTGCAATCTCCGCCTCCTGCGGCGTTGCAGTATCCCTCCACCACCCCGTTCTCGTCTCCCTGTTTGCCCTGATTCTCGCCATCCGTTCCGTACGCCAAGCCCGCCCAGACGCGGAACGCCCTGTCGTAGTATCGGAACAGCGGGTAGTTAATCGACAGGTAGAAGTTCGCGTCGCTGATTGCGCCCGAACGCACCTGGTTTCCGGTCTTGTCGTCGCTGAATATGCGCGGCATTATCGGGTATATTTCGGGGTCCTGGATGTTGACCTTCACGAAGAACGCGCCGTTCTCGCATCCCGGAATCACGACGCCCCCACGTTCGACGCACGACGGCGAGTCCAAGCTTTCGGCAGGAATGGAACAGCATTGCAGGTTGCTTCCCTCGGCGCCCTCCGCGAACGCCTTGCAGTCGAATATGCCGCCTCCGAGCAGCGCGCGGCAGAGGTCGGGATAGCGCGAATCCTGCGAGTTGAGGAAAACCGCGAACTGTTCCGAGTTGGCGGGCGAGAAGGTGATGCCCTCGAACGGCACGGTTTCGCTGAGCGCGTATATCCAGGCTGGCAAGCCGTAGAGCGCGCTGTGCAGGCACGACTCCTCGCCCTCGCCGTTTTCACCCTGGCAATCCGCGCTGCCGCCGCTCGCATACGAGCAGACGACCTCCTCGATGATGTCGTTTATCTTCGTGCATTCGCGGAAGCGTATGCTTTTCAGGTCGTCCTGCTTCTCGTTGCGCACGTCGAACAGCGTCCACCAGCATTCCTTCGTGAGATACGTCTCGATGACCCGGCTCAGGCTCTCGCGGAACACGGAGCCCAAGTCGGTTCGGTATATTTCAAGAAGCGAGACGATGCGGTTGTGGTAGGCGTCGTTCGTTATGATTGCAGTCTCCCCCACTTCTATCTTGTTGAGGCTGACGACGAAGACGATTGCCGCCAGAAAAACGATGGTGCCGAGCAGCGGGGCTGCGATAAACGCGCGTCGGCGCGAGGGGGCATCAGAAATAGCCAGAAATGAAGGGGGCGCGTCCCGCATGACGCATGCCGGGCATGCGTCGTTCAAGCACTCCCTGCGTTTCGGCATGAAGGCGCGCCGTACCATAAGCGGAGAAGGCGTTCCTGCTTTTAAAACCCAACAAAACCCTTAAAAGGAGAAAAGACACCACTATATAGGGGATACAAATGAAGAATTGGCTACTCGCCCTGCTCGTGGTTTCCGCCAGCGTGAGCGCGTGGAACTATTACTACGACGTTTCCGCCTACTCGGGCTACAGCAACAGCCAGTACTACTCGTATTCGACGGTGGCTATCACGCCCGTTTACCAGCAGCCCGCTTACCAGCCCTATTACGCGTATTACTGGCAGCCTGTTGTCTACCGCGTGCAGCCATACTGGGCTTACGGCACGTGCTGGGATGCGCGCTGGGGATTCGGTTCGTGGTACTGCAACGACTGACGGTTTAACAAAACACAAGCTTTTTATGCGGTTCAACTCCGAGTTTAGCAGGGGGATTTGAATGAAGGCTGCATTGCTCGCTTTCGCAGTTCTGGCGGTTGCTTCCGGCACTAGCGCATGGTATTTTTATGCAGGTCCTATAGGATTCGGCAGCGGACCCGTCTACTACTACCAGCCCGCGGTCATATACAATCCGCCCGTCTACTCGTCCTATCCGTACTACCCGTACCCCTCCTACTACTCGCCCTACCAGTATTACCCCGCGCCCGCGTACTACTACAGCGGCACGTACAACTCGTACAGCTACAGTTACGAATACGACTACCATTACAGCGGACCGTCGAACGTGGAGCACTACCACTACTGCTGCTACGGCTCGTCCTGCGGCTGGAACTGCTGAGTTCCGACTGTTTTTTTAACGCGCCAGCGCAAGCATTATCCGTGATGAGACGTATGAGTGCCGAGTTGCGAAAGCAATGATGACGAAGACCTTGAGTGCTGAACGTTATGATAGGGCTCGCGCCCATGGCGGGCTACACCGACGCGGCGTTCCGGATGCTCTGCCGCAAGGCAGGCGCGGAAATAGCCTACACCGAAATGGTTTCGGCGGAGGCATTGGTCCGTGGAAAGACGGAAATAATGGTGCGGCGGGGTGATTCGCCCCTCGCAGTGCAATTATTCGGTTCGCGGGAACGCGCCTTGATTGAAGCCGCAGGAATCGCCGAAAAGAAAGCCGACTTCATCGATTTGAACGCGGGCTGCCCTTCGCCCGATTTGACGGACACCGGCGCGGGCGCCGCATTGCTGAGGAAACCGAAGGCGCTGGCCGAACTCGCCGCAGCCATTTCCTCGACAACAAAAAAGCCGGCCAGCGTTAAGATTCGGCTGGGATGGAATTCTAACGACTGCGTCAAAATCTGCAAACTCCTCGACAAGGCGGACGTGACGCGCATCGCAATCCACGGCAGGACGATGAAGCAGGGATTTTCCGGGAAAGCCGACTGGAAGGCAATCGGAAAAGCAAAGGAAGCGGTGACGTGCGAGATTTACGGCAACGGCGATTTGCGCGACGCCGAGGACGCCCGCGAAAAAGTCGCCACCTTCCGTTTGGACGGCGCGCTCATAGGACGCGCGGCATTGGGCAACCCCGCGGTATTCGGCAAGAAGACGGACAAGCGCAAGGCGTTTTTGGAGTGGATGCGCGATTCTGCCGACTTTTCGGCGGCGAAGCGGCAGGCGATGGCGTTTTCGCGCGGGCTCCCCGAAGCGAAAAAGATGCGGAACGGAATCGCGAGGGCGGAAAACGCCTCGGGATTGAAGGCGATTTTTTCAGACAAGGGATAAAAGGGTTTGCCCGCTAACTGTTGCGTGGACGAGGAAACCCTTGCGAAGAAACGGACATACCTCGCAGAGGAGCGCACCGAGCTCGCGTGGCAGCGCAACAGGCTTTCGGAAATGAGCGTCCTCCTCGGCACGATAGGCGCGGGGCTTATTCTAAGCAGGTTCTATTCGGAGCACTGGCAGTTCGGCGCGGCGATTTCCACGATAGGTGCGGCGTGGCTGTCGGTAGTCGCGTACAGGTATTTCACCAAGAAGGGGGGCATGCGCGGCAACGGCGGCAAGGACTAGCCGAAAACGGTTCCGAAACCGTGCGCGGCGTTGTCCTCCTCGGCCGCAATCTGCGCCAGCACCTTCGACTTTTCCTCGGGCTTCGATTCCGCGAAGGAAGGCACCGTCTTCAGTTTCTCAATCAGCGTTTTCGCGATCGCTTCATCGCACCTGAAATGCAGGACGCTCTTTCCCGCGTCGAGCCCCATCGCCTTAGAATCGCGCAGCGTGCAGCCGATGCGCGCGAACGAGTTGTTCGCCAGCGAGTCGGCGTCGAGAACTGCCTTAAGTTTGCCGACGTCCGACGAAGCGAAAAGGAAAACGAAATCCATCTGACCAGCACCTCGGAGGGATATGGCGCAAACCGTTAAATAACATTCCTAAAGGCGCGCCATTATCGCGTCGGCGATGCGTTCTATGAAAACGCGCGACGAACGCGCGCCAGCGAGGGGCGGGGTTTTCCGTTTCTGCGCGACGGCGCTCCCCTTCCTGGCGATAACCGGCACCTCGATGCGCAATATGCGCGCCTTGGCAGACGGCGAGCGCAGCAGTGCCGGCAATTCGGACAGCGCGCCCCGCCTCATGGAACGGATATCCAGATAATCCTGCGATCCGCGTATCTCCGCGAAATAAACGCCGTGCGTGCCTTCGCTGATGCTCCGCTCGATGTGCGGCTCGACGTGCTTCTCATAGAAGTCCGCGTCATCGGGATAAACCTCGCGCCAGTTCCTCGGATTCTCGTGCACGTCGATGATGCGGTGGTTGGGATTCGACGGCTCGAACCCCGCTCTCCTCAGCCGCAAATAAACGCTGTAAGCGGCAAGATCCGCCTTTCCCTGCATCTCCGCAATATTGGCGCGCTTCCTCAGCAGTCCAGAAGCTGGTATCTTGACGCGGACTATTTCTTCGACATCGTGCCGGTTCCCGATGAGTTTTTCGAGGCGGTCCGCAACCGGCCCCGCGAAGCGCCGCTCGTTCGCATGCGTCCCCGAAACGAGGAATACCTTCACCGATAGAGTTGAAACGTCCTGTTTTAAAACATAACCGCGCTTAAAATCTAGCGCGCCTCCGTAGCTCAGCGGTAGAGCGACTGCCTCGTAAGCAGTAGGTCATGGGTTCAAATCCCATCGGGGGCTTGAAAAGCAGGAGGGGAATCAGGAAACCGCAACGAAGGGAGGGGTAAGGAAAACCACGGAACGCGGGAGGGAATCAGGAGGAACGTGAAACTGAAGGGAGGGCGGAGCCCTCCCTGCGGTTCCGAATCCCATCGGGGGCTTCACATGGCGTTTTCGCAGCTCAACGCGCTTCTCGGTTTGATTGCCGCGCTAGCGCTCGCTCTCTATGCGTTCACGCGCCAGGATTTGAGCAGCACCGGCACGCTCGCCGCGCTGTTCGTGGGCATGGTCGTATTCTCCTTCGGCGGATGGACGTGGTTCCTGCTTCTCGTCGCTTTCTTCGTTTCATCGAGCTGGCTCACCGCGTACAAGGAGAAGGACAAGACGGAGGTGCAGAAGGAGTTCGCGAAGGGAGGCATCCGCGATTTCTGGCAGGTGATGGCGAACGGCTCGCTTCCAGCGCTTTTCGCGCTTCTCTTCTTTCTGCGCGGCGAGGTTATTTTCTTCGTCGCGTTCGTCGGCGCGCTCGCATCCGCAACCGCCGACACGTGGGCAACCGAACTCGGCATTCTCAGCGAACGTCCGCGCATGATTACGAACGGACGCAGCGTGGCAAAGGGCGCGTCGGGCGCGGTTTCGGGAATCGGCCTGCTCGCGGCGCTTGGCGGCGCGACGTTCATCGCGCTGTGCGCGGTCGGACTGAACGTCTTCAACAACTACATTGCCGACGCGCAGGCGCTCGGCATCCTTCGCAATTACATGGTCGATTTGTTCGTGGGCGGGAGCAGGTTCGTGCTCGTAGCCGCCGCCGCCGGCTTCCTCGGCTCGCTCGCGGACAGTTTCTTCGGCGCGACGATTCAGGGCATGTTCTGGTGCCCGAAATGCAAGAAGGAGACGGAGAGGCACAAGCACAGGTGCGGCTTCGAAACGCACTACTACAAGGGCTTCACGCTCGTCGACAACGACGTCGTGAACTTCCTGAGCGCGTGCTTCGGCGCCTTGACTGCGATAGCGCTTTACGAGCTGCTCTAAAATCAGATTTCGCGTATTATCGCGTAGCGCGTCGTCTTCCTTCCGCTCAGGAAGTTCAGGGTGGTTCCGCCCCAGTCCATCGCGAGCCCTATCCAGCCCATCTTCTTGAGCCGGCGGCTCGACGTGAAGGCGGTCACGTCCGTCAAATAGACGACGCGCCCCAGCTTGGAAATGCGGACGCACAGGTCCTGGTCCTCCGACGCCTGCATCTCCTCGTCGAAGCCGCTGATTTTGAAGAAGGCGTCGCGGCGGTAGGCGACGCAGTTGCCCGCAATCGAGGGACGGTCGAGGCGCACGGACAGCTTGACGAAAAGGTTGAGGATTTCGAAGATGAACTCGCGCATCGGCGTGAGTTCGCCCGGCATGATTTTGCACCCGACGCCCACGACGGAGGAATCCTCGAATTCCTTGAGCATGCGTTCGAAGAAGACGGGCTGGGGGATGGTGTCCGCGTCGATGAACACGAGTATGGCGGACTTGGATGCGCGTGCGCCGGCGTTGCGACCGGCGCCTATGGAACGGAAGCCCCTGCCCTCGAATACGACGTGCGCGCCGTTCTTCAGCGCCACCTGCTCCGTCTTGTCGGAGCTCCGTCCGTCGGCGACGACGTACTCGGCGTCAGGCGCCATGCGCTTCAGCGCCTTGAGGGTTTCGCCGATGATTTTCTCCTCGTTGAGCGTCGGCGTGACAATGGAAAAGGGCGGTTTCTTGGGCATGATTTCACTAAACGGACAACCTTTATTAAAGCGCAAGGTGAAATTTGCTAGCTGGTAGCTTTATGGCTTACAAGGTTTCCAAGCGGAAGCTTCCGCTCCGCGAGGACAAACAGCTCCACGAAATCAACAAGATAGCGGGGCGCGTGTTCGACAGGAAGACGTTGGACGTGCTTGTGCGGATGCTGAACGCGGGAATATTCAGGAGCCTCGACTACCCGATTGCGAGCGGCAAGGAAGCCATCGTGTTCAGGGCTACTACGAAGACGGGCTACGCGGCGGTGAAGGTGTACAAGTACGAGACGTCCTCGTTCCACCACATGCTCCCGTACATAGAAGGCGACCCGCGCTTCAAGGCGGTGAGGAGGAAGCGCGACCTCGTGCAGCTCTGGGCGCGCAAGGAGTTCGCGAACCTGCAGGCGTGCTGCGTGTCGGGCATAAGCGCGCCCGAACCCATCGCCATGCGCGACAACGTCGTCGTGATGGAGTTCCTCGGCGAGAAGGGCGTGCCCTACGCGCTGCTTGAGGACGTGATTGTCGAGAAGCCGGCGGAGGTATGCGACGCGATACTGGCGGACGTGAAGAAGCTGTACCGCGACGCGGACATCGTGCACGCGGACTTGAGCCCGTTCAACGTGATAATGCGGAAGCAGGAGCCCGTGATAATCGACTGGGGACAGGCGGTGCTGACAGAACATCCGCAAGCGGAAAACTATTTGAGGAGCGACGTCACCAATATCGTGAAATATTTCGGAAGGCTCGGCGTGAAGCGCGAGCTTGAAACCACACTGGAGAAGATAATGCATGGCTGAATTCGACGAATGGGGTCCTGAAAAGATATTGGAGGTGTACGACCAGGATACCGGAATCTGGGGCGTCACCGTCGTGGACAATACCGCGCTGGGACCTGGCAAGGGAGGCATCCGCATGGTGCCAGACATCACGGTCGACGAGGTGAAGCGCCTCGCGCGCGCGATGACGTGGAAGAACGCGCTCGCGGAAATCCCGTTCGGAGGCGCGAAGTCCGGGATATGCGCGGACCCGAAGAAGGTTGACAAGGCGAAGGCGATGACGATTTTCTCGAAGGGAATCGCGCCGCTCGTGCCGAAATACTACATAGCGGGACCTGACATGAACGTCACGGA
>PEXZ01000020.1:3394-7220 GCA_002763345.1 Candidatus Micrarchaeota archaeon CG08_land_8_20_14_0_20_59_11 | reverse complement strand
GCGGCACCGCGTCCGCGGCGGGCCTGTTGCGGAAATTGCCGCTGTTGGACGAGCGACCAACACGGCGGATGCGTCCAACACGCCGGTTACGTCAAAAGCATTGAGGCAACTGTCCAAGGATAACCACGAGATCAATGGGTACCGTGTAGACCTGCGAGACGAGAAGGGCTGGCCCTCCGCAGCGTGGAACGTCCACATTCCAGATCACTATGGAAGGGATCGGTTTCTATCGTTCCCAGACCCGGAGTCTCTATCCATGTTCCTCAACGGCGAAATCGTCGGCTTGCGGTTCATGCCTCCGCGCGTGACAACCCTAACCGTCCCCGTTGTTGACCAGGGAAAGTCAGACTACGCAGGGCGTTTTGAAGAATGGACAGAACGCCCAACTGGGACAGAGCGGCTAACAAAGCCGCTCTTCGGGTGGCATTACGGGTGTCGCCGCAAAGCGTTTGCGGACGGAGAGACGTGCTTCTACCGATCTTTCAAGAAGCACTATGTCGAGGAAGGGGAAGGATACCTGGCAGTCATCCCCGCGGGATCAAAGGTCACGTATTACGACGACGAGTTCCGCGTGGACTTAGCGGCAGGGACAAAGGTGTACCGACTTGAATCCGGGTGGGGACCGTACCAGTACCGATATGCGTCTGATGCCAACATTGGGACCTGGATTGGTCATACGGAGGGCACGGACGATCCTGTTCTCCCCGGCGACGGAAAGCCGCGGTTGACGCTGCGCAAAGCTGAAGTCCCCAAGCTCAAGCCCGGTGAGTCCACGGCTGAAGGCGAGCGCTGGATTACCGTCCACCCCTGGGGCAAGGACGAGGAGGGCGTCCCCGTGCTCATCAAGCAGCACAAGGACGGGTATCACACCGTCATCGGCGGGGCAGCGGGGAAGCTGAACGGGATGCGGCTGGTGCACGTGTCGTCGCTGGAAGAGGCTCAGCACCTGTCGCGGAAAAGGGCGACAGAGCGCCGGGCGACAAAGCAGGCAGCAACGGTCGCTCGCGAAAACAGACAGCTTGAGCGATTCAAGAAGAGAGCGACGGCCGAGGGCCTACAGGGCAAGGAAGTTGAGACCAAGGCTGCTGTTCAACTTAGCGAATGGAAGAAGGAGCGCACGGCGAAGCGGACTGCCCTCGTTGAGAAGCTGACCCAGCGGGAAGAGGAGAAGCAGCAGGATACCATCGGCTCCGTTGGCAAAGCATTCGGCTGGAAGGGCACATCCTTGTCAGAGGAGAACATTGAGGCCTTGCGCAAGGCCGCGCAGGAACATACCGGCGATATGGAGAAAGCTGACAAGATGGTGGACCAGGTGGTCAACCAGTTCAACCGCGCCCTCTACTCGCACGCTAAGCGGACCACCCAAGGATTGAAGGACCTGATCGTCACCGCCCACGAAGCGGAACTGGAGAACCTGACTGGAGATTTGGCCATCGGCGACGTTGTTTCTCAGATCATGGGTGACGCCGGCACCGGGTACGTTGCCGGCGAAGAGAGACTGGCCGGGGAGCGCGGATTGACGCAGGCCGAGAAGAAGATGGCGGCCGAAGAGGTCTCCCTCCGGGGACTGCTGGAGCGCAACGAGGGTGACCAGGGGAAGGCCGAGAAGGCATTGGAGTTCATCCAGAAGCGGAAAGCTGCCGCAACCAAGTTACGTCGCGACCGGGAAGCCATTCGCGAGAAGGCGAAAGACCTCGGAGTGGACCTTGCCGCAAAGTTGGACGAGGCAAAGGCCGACCTCGACCAAGTGCAGACCGTCGGCGAGGCCGCGGAACTGCTGGCCAAAGTCAAGCAGTCGGAGAAAGCCTTGCGGAACGCCCGGCGGCGCAAGGCGAAGCTCCTGGGCGACTTCGACAAGTACGACGAAATCCCGACCGTTGCCGTGGTGCACGCTGATGATTCGTCGGTCCCTGACATTGAAGAAGCCCGGAAGCTGGTGGAGAGCGACCTCAACCAGGAGAAGATGACTCGCTCCATGCGCCGTCTGGTGGACGCCCTTGACGAACAGGACCGCGACATCCCGATCCGCAAGCATCGGCTCGCGGGGCAGCAGTCTCTACTCAATGAGGTGGCGGCGCAGGCTACTGGGGCGCCGTCGGTGGACCCGCTGGTTGTGGACCTCCTGGGGGAGTCTGTGGCGGCGCACGTCCTGCGGAGAGCGGCGCGCGCTACCGGCGAGGAGGGTCTCGAAGAGGCACTGAAGACCGGATTGGAGAAGTTCCACGTTGACCGGGTGGCGAAGGTGGCAGACGAGGCGACCAAGGGCGCCAACGCGCTACTCGACCAGGCGGAAGCGCTGAAACCGCCACAACTGGTGGACATGACTACGTTGATGGCGGCCCAGACGCTCGCCAGTCAACGGGCGGACCTGATCCGGCAGGCCCGCAAGGGGCTGGGCGAGGCGATTGGCAGTCTCGAAGCAGGTGCTGCCCTGAACGAAGCCTTCGGTGGGGACATTCGGGACGAGTTACCGGTGTCCCTGGGTGCGGTCTCGACAGCCGACGCGCTGCAGAAAGCGTTTGCCTTAGGGCTGACGCGACAGAGCGAGTACGAGCTTGAGACAGATGCGCAGGGCAAGACCACTCCGAGGATGACCGTTGAGCGCGAGTTCTCGATTCACAGCGACGGCAAGAACCGCTGGCTCACCCTCCACAAGCAGGGACTGGACCTGTTGGCGAAGCAGATGACCGTCCCGGAAGTTGAGCGCAAGCGGGCGCGCACGGCGGAGGAGATCAAGCGCGGGGACCTCGACCAAGCTGGGTGGCTTCCCGAGGGAATCTCTTCTCGGCCGGTGGCGAACCTGAGCTATGAGCCCGGCAAGACGGAACTCCCTGTTGACCAGGTGACAGTCAGTCTGTCGGATGCCGACGACCGAAGCACGCTGCACAAGAAGGTCTCGGACTACGTTGGCGAGTTGGTCAACGCTGGCATGGATCCGGCTGACGTTGCCGGCGAATTACACTCCGAGTTTTTCCTGTCGAACATGGGAAGTACCGAGGGGCGCGACCGGTTGCAAGAGGTCGTCAACGAACTCGTCACGACGGTACACGACGGTCGGGACGCAGCGAAGGTGAAGAGCGGTCGTGATGCGGCGATAGCGCAGGTGCACGCGCTGCACGACTCCTGGCGCAAGGAGCACGGGATAGACGATGTGCATGGGCAGCTCTTGCCGAACAATGATCGGACCCGGGACCTTGTCTATCAGGTAGTCGTGCAAGATCCTCGGCTGCAGCACGCCTTCAAGGAATATGGTGACTTAAGCGGGGATCGGGGCGCTCGGCGAGCAGTCCGAGAGTATGCCTATGAGAAGCTCTTCGGGATGAACGCGAGGGATTCAGAGAAGCTCACGCAGGAACTCTCGGGAACCTACACGGGTGAACTTGCCATGTGGAGCAAGTGGAAGGACTTTGTGCAGGAACACCCTGACCCCTACACGGCGATTCAAGAGACCCTCGGCAAGCAGAAGAAGGAACCGGAGCAGGAGAAGACGGACAGCATGTTTGGAGAAGAGGAGGCTCCATCCGCGCAGAATCCGTTGGCGACAGTGGACCTGTCCGACGAAACGTCTGTTCTGACGACAGCGAAGGCGCTTGCCGGCAAGTTGGGGTACAAGAAGTTGCGGCGTGTCACGGACCTCGCCAAGGGTGAGTTTGAGGACGTGTATCCGGATCTCGAAGAAGGTCCGGGAAAGCAACGCGAGGGGATCGTCCAGGGTGCGCGACAGAGGATCAAGGGGCTTCTACGGGATTATGCCGCAACACACATTTTCAACACTCCCGACGCAGCGAAGGGGCACGCGACATTCGACCCCGACAATGTGCACACG
>PEXZ01000020.1:0-3339 GCA_002763345.1 Candidatus Micrarchaeota archaeon CG08_land_8_20_14_0_20_59_11 | reverse complement strand
ATGATGCAGTCCTCGACAAGATGAAGGGCGAACTGGTGGATCGCTTCTCGCGGGGCTACAGCGACGAAACCGGCCACAAACTCCGCACAGTGCAGAACAGCGTGACGCTATCGCGCAAGTTCGGAACGGCTATTAAGGAGGCAAAGGAACGGGAGGCACACCGGGCACAGACCGCCTCTGAGCAGGCGAAACTCCGTGAACGAGAAGCGGGTAAGTACGCCGCGGAGGGGACGGGTGCGGTCTCTGCCAAGCACGAGCAGTTCAAGGAAGGTGAGAAGATGCAGCCTGCGCTCTTCCCCTCCCGACAGAAAGAGTCATCCGAAGCCCAGCAAGCACCCAGCCGCGTGTCCATCGGCGACGCCGCAGAGAATGTCCTGCGCGGCATGATGCCCACGATCACCGCACGCCACGGCGCCGCCGCCAAACAGGCAATCAATATGAGCCGGGGCGACTTCGTTCGACAGCAGCGGGGAATCAAGCTCCTGGAGCACAACAAGCGAGTTGCCCTGACCATGGGCGTCGGCAGTGGCAAGAGCATCATGGCTGTCGGTGGCTTCGCACACCTTCACTCGCAGGGCAAGGTCAAGCGGGGCATCTTCGCCGTGCCCTCGCAGGTGCAAAGCCAGATGGGACAGACTGCGGCAGAGTTCCTGGATCCGGAGAAGAAGCTGGCCTGGTTCGCCGACCCGACGGCAAGCGCCGAGAAGCGCCGCGAGGTCTACGCGGATTCGGGCACCCACCTGACCGTCGTCACGCATCAAGCACTCCGGGATGATCTCATGTGGGCGATGGCGAACACTCCTGCCCTTGGCTTCGCCGGTAACACCAAGGCTGTCTGGCAGGCAATGCGGGAAATGCCGGAGTTGAAGCGCAACGAAATGATGCAGCAGGCCCTCGACCATCATGGGTGGAATTGGGATATGAGCGTCGTTGACGAGGGGCACAACCTGCTCAACCGCCGCGGCAAGGAAGCGTCGGGTATGGCGAACGCGATTGACGCGCTGACGAACAAGTCCGAGTACCACCTATCCATGAGCGCTGACCCTGCCAAGAATGATAGTAGCGAGGTCTTCGATCTTCTGCGCAAGATCGCGCCACACCGATATCAGGACATTCCGCAGGTTCAGGCTCCCGAGGGCGTTGTTACCCGCAACCAGTTCATGCGACGGTATGGCCCAAACATTGATGCCTCGCACGTTGCCCTTCAGCGCGAGATGGCACCATATCAGTACGCGGAACAGATCCCGTCCGGCGTGGAACGACACGAACGACACCACGTTGTCGAGATGGGTGCCGAACAGAAGCAGGCGTATCAGGAAGTCACCGACCAGTACAATGCCGCTCGGCGAGCGCACAAGCGCGGCAACGTGGACTTAGACGCGCTGAAGAAGCTGTCTCCGAAGTCCTTCGAGGGCATCCCCGAGGACCAACACGAGGAACACGGGCGCGAGCTGGGCAAAGCATTGGGCATGTTGCGCGATTCTGGTTATCGGCGCGTGCTGAACACGCACAGCCAGAGCGCCAAGCTGGATCGGGTAGAGCAGTTGCTGAAGGAGAAACCTCCCGGCGAGAATCCCACCATCGTGTTCTCGCATAGCCTTGGCGCCGTCGAGGCCATTGTCAAGCGGCTTCAGTCGGCGGGGTATCGTGTGGGGAAGATGACCGGCGGACAGACCGGGATTGCCAAGGACCAAGCGCGAATCGACTTTAGCCCACCCACCAAGGGCAAGGAAGCCAAGGTGGACGTTCTGGTCACGTCAGACGCTGGCTCGACCGGCTGGAACGGGCAACGGGCAAACCACGTGATTCAGTACGATATCCCGAACACGGCGAAGGGATTCGAGCAGCGCAACGGCCGTGCGGACCGTTTGGGGCAGACCCGCGACGTGTCGGTTGACGTTGTGCGGACCAACACGCCTCTGGAACAGGATGACCGGGACCGGCTCACTGCCAAGGGGAAACTCCGGGCATGGACTACGGCATCAGTTGACCAGATCGACGACTCCGGGCTTGCCGCGGAGATCGCCAGCGCGCGGTCCGGGCTTGCCGATGAGGGCGACGAGGAAGCATTGCCGAAGGCAGCGTGAACCCATGGAGCAGACGAAGAAAGCCCTGAGCGAGGCCCTGACCCGAAGCGAGCGAATGCGGCATGTCGATATCGGTCGCTCGGAGTCCCTGCGCGACACGGCCATTCGGATGCACGACCGGGCGGTCAAAGGTGCAGAAGCTCTTCAGAAGCGCCTGGTGGGCGCTGACGAAGAGGAACGGGAAGAACTGGAGCGGGACTACCTGGGGAGCCGGGAAACGGTGCTACGGGCGCAGCAGGTGTACCAGGCAGCGAAACTGACGGCGGGCCGACTGGCGAGCATGTGAGCATGTGAGCTGAAACGAAGAAAGGCGACCCCCGAAGGGGCCGCCTTTCTTCTGCCGGTACGCTTCACCACTAAGGTCCGGCTCTCATTCGTGTCGTCGTGGTCACGCCAGCTTGTTGCACCTGTGGCTGGGAAGCAGGCCCCGTGGGTGACGGCTACGGGGTGCGAGCCGAAGATCGGGCACCTCCTACGGACATTGAATCGTCACTGCTCCGGTTCCGTTCGACACCGACGCGAAATCACAAGCTGCGTTGAAATACACCTTAAAGTCTCTGTTGAACAGGGAGACGAACACTGTCCATCCGTCGAGCATGTACTTGTCGGAGTTGCTAACGGTGTCCACCGATGCGTGGACACCGAACGCGCGCTTTACAACCGCGCGTATTTTGCGCATTTGCGTTTTTGTCAGCTTCATCGCTTTCTCCCTTCTGCGCCCCGACACTCTCTACCAGATGCACCCGCTTATTTTGGCCAGACGCACGAAAGCCCCAGCCGCGTTGCGGTTGGGGCTTCGTGCCAGAGCGGTCCGTGTTACACGCGCCGCGCAGAGACGAGTTCCTGCGGCATCGGCGGGTGCTCGCCGTCGTGGTTGACGCCGATCTCAACCCTCGGCGGGGCGAAGATGACGACGAGACGGGCTTTCAGGGGCATGAGTTGCTCGTCATTCTTCGTTCCTCGCCAGCGTGTGGTCGATCCGCCCCTGCGCCAGGATGTACGTCACGGCAACCGCCGTTGGGAAGCCGAGGATCATCAGCACCGTCATCGGCGGCAGATTTGCCAGTTGGGGCAGCATCTCGTGAATCAGGACGCCGAGGACGCCGATTGTACCGCCGGCGGTTCCCAGCTTCCGCGACAACCACTTCTCCAGTAGGGTCCCCTGACTGTAGGGTTTCGGGGCGCCTTCCTGGTGAACGAACTCTCCAAGCTGGTCGGGGATGGACGAGGCGACTTCTTCCTTCACGGCCAC
>PEXZ01000031.1 GCA_002763345.1 Candidatus Micrarchaeota archaeon CG08_land_8_20_14_0_20_59_11 | reverse complement strand
ACAAGGGCTTGTTGTCAACGCTGAACGAGACCTCGAACACGCGCGGCGCTTGCTGCGGGCTGTCCGCCAAAAAGAATTCCTTGTTGTCGCTTTCCCAGCCCGCATCGTGCATCACAACCTTGAACCCCTTCATTTCGCAGTAGGGCCTGGGCACGTAGATTTGTTTCACGTCGTCGAACTTGTTGTCGTAATACTCATCTAAAGGATAATCCGGTTTCACGGAGAATGCAACCATTCGATTAAACGGGTTCTCTTGTGAGACGTCCACCTCCCTCAAAGAAAATTCGTCGCGAAACTTGAAGCCGTCCGCGAAGCCCCCCTCCGACTTGGGCAACGCAAACCTCGCCATGGCTTCCTCGCTCAACCCGAAGCTTTTCACGTCCTTGAGGGGCGCCGCCTTGATGCTCTCGTAACTCGGCGGCTCCTTGACATCCATGGCGTCGAAGTCGAATCCGGCGACTATGCTCAGCCCCAACTCGCCGGTTTCGCCGGCGCGCGCCACCATCAAGCCGTCGACCTGCGCGTTCAGCTTCCAGTAAGGGATTATCTCGCTGACCTGGTCCACGAAAATAGTTTGATACCGGGAGGACGCGGCGAACGCAAGCGGAACGAAAACGAGCATGAGCAGAAGGCACGTTGCGAAGCGGGCAAGCTTCAACCTAATCACCGAGTAAGACTAGAGGAAGGGAAATATAAAAGCACTTCTTTGCTTGCCGCGTTTACGCGCGCGGCTCGCAAAGACCTGCACTAGAAAGCGCGGAACCTGCCGCTGGCTAACGCAATAAAAAGGCGCGCAGGAAGGGGGGAGTAATGGGCGATGGAAGAATGGCGGGAACGCTTGCGCTGGCTGGAAACAGCGGCGGACTGCTGAAGCTGGCGGCGTTACTCCTCGCGGCTTTCTGAAAATCAGCGCCTGCGCTTGACGATTTTGACGTTGTGCGGCGTCAGGAGGATTTTATCCTCGTCGATGCGCGCGATGTCGCCGTTGATGCCGTGCACGAACGCCCTCATGGAGGTGATGACGGTCTTCAGGCGGGCGGGCGAGCGGGCGAGCGGCGTGATGTTCAGCAGGATGATGTTCCTGTTGTTCAGCTCCTCCTCGACTATCTTGACGTCGTTCTCGTTCTGGAGCGAAATCGGCTTCACGTAGAAGTCCGCCGCCTTGTGCAGGACGTCCACGTCCTCCGCGTCAGTCGCGGACATGAACTCCTCGAGATCCATATCCTTGCTCATTCCGAGCGCCTTCGACAACCTGTGAAAGATTCCCATTCATTCTCACCCTCTCATTATTAGCGTATTCCGTATAACAGGGCGGGCTTATAAAAGCGTTTTCCTTGGGCTTACACCGCCTCAAGCGGAGGCAAATCCTTTTTAAGCGCTTCGAGCGCGTCCAAACGCTTGTACGTCAGCGGATGCGTACCGAAAAACTCCGTGATTTTCGCGGCTCCGGCCGTGCGCTCCCACTCGATTGCGTGCTTTATTTCCTGCGAGCCCAGTTTGGCTCCCTCTTTTTCGCGAACGTGCTCGGACTTCTCCACGTTTTTGCCGAGTTCGTCCGCATTAACCGCCCTGGCGATTTTCGCGGAAGAAACTGGGTCCGCTATGTAGAACGCCCGCTTGTCCTGCGAGATTGGCGCGCCTGCGGGAAAGCCGTAGACGATTTTCGCGAGGGCGGTCTGCAGGGCGGTCGGATTTTTCGTCGCGGCGGCACTGAAAGCGTCGGCATAATACTCGCGCGTCCTGCTGAGATACATGACTATCAGCCGCGAGAGGAACTGCGCGACGAACGCCGCCAGGAAAACCAGGATTGGCGATGCCCCGCCCCGCTCCTCGGTGCGCCTTGCCATGAAGAAAACCACCAGATAGTAGACGAGCATCGGCACCATCGACGCCACCATGATGATGGGCACGTCCCAGTGCTTGATGTGCCCGACCTCGTGCGCGACAACCGCCTCGACCTCCTCCTTGTTCAGGACGTTGAGCAGGCCCGCGTGCAACGCGATGTTCGAGTCGCTCGGCGTCCTGCCGAAAGCAAATGCGTTCGGCGTCGCGTCCATGACAAGATAGAGTTTTGGTTTCGGGATGCCCGCTTTTACCGCCAGGTCCGACACCATTTTGTGCAGCCACGGATAGTCGCTTTCAGGCAGTTCGCGCATGCGCGTGAACGTTCTGATGAGCCACGGCCCGGCCCACCACTGCCCGACTGTCAAAAGCACGGTAAAGACGAATATGATGAGCAAACCCGTGCCGAGGTCCCACTGCGGGCCCATAAACCAGACGACGAGCCCGAACACTCCCGCTATGAAACCGAAGAGCAGCGTCATCGTGAGAAGCATCGCTGCGCGCAGTTTGGCCAGAGACATGGAAAACACCCGAGGCGGTTACGACGTGCGAATTAATAAGTTTTTTGAGCCGACTTTTCCAACGCCTCGATTGCCGGAAGCTTCTCGCCCGACAGGAACGCAATGACGGCGCCGCCCGCCGTGCTGACGTGCCCGATTTTCTTTTTGTTGATTCCGAACTTCTCGAGCGCGTTCATCGTGTGCCCGCCGCCCATCAGGGAAAAGGCGTGCGACGACTCGATTGCCTTGAGAACGATGCGCGTGCCCGATTCGAACTGCGGCTGCTCGTACGCTCCGACGGGACCCTTGAAGTATACGGCGCGGCTGCGCCTGATGATTTCCGCGTATCCTTTTGCCGTGCGGGAGCCGATGTCGAACACAGGCGCTCCTGCGGCGCTGTCGGTTTCGGCGCGTATGCCGTCGGAATCCTTGTAGGCGAAGTCAACCGGCGTTTTTATCTTCGCGCCGTGTTTTTTCACGAACGCCTCGAGTTCGGGCAGGATTTTCGCGTATCCCTTTTCTTCGAGCCACTGGCGTTTCGCGCCCATGTCCTTGCCTTCCGCGATTAAGCAGAGTTCGCCGATGACTCCGCTCGTCAGCAGGTAGTCCGCCTTGTTGTTCTCGGCGGCGTATTTCAGCAGCTTGAAGCAGTCGTCGGGCTTCGCCCCGCCGAGGATGAAGACAACCGGGCGTTCCATCGCGCCAGCAACTTTCGAAATCGCCGCGTATTCCCGCGCCATTACTCTGCCGGCATATGACGGGAGCAACTCCGGGAAACCAACCAGCGACGCCTGCCCCCTGTGCGCGGCACTGAAGGCGTCGTTCACAAAAGCCTGCGCGTGCGAGGCAAGGGTTTTCACGAAGATGGTTTGCGCCAGTTTTTCCGGCGGCGCCGCGAGCGTTTCCTCCGCGTAGAAGCGGGTGTTTTCAAGAAGGAGGATTTTGCCCGGCTTGAGCCTGCCGATTTCCGAGAGAGCTTTCGAGCCGAACAAATCGTCGACGTATTTCACGCGCTTGCGCGTATGTTTGGAGAGAAGCTCGGCGTGCTGCTTGAGAGGAATGAAGTCGGCATCGCCGGCTCTTCCTTGATGGGCGAGCACGACAACCCGCGCCTTTTTGCCCGCCAACTCGCGTATCGTCTCGGCGGCTTCCTTGAAGCGCGGCGAGTCCCCTGCGACGCCGTCCGTCACCGGCGCGTTGACGTCCACGCGGACGAGCACCGTCTTTCCTTCGCACTGCAAATCGTCAATGGTTTTCATGCCGTCCCTCCAGTTCGATGACGCGCGTCCTGCCCTGCTTGAGCGCGACCTCCTTGAGCGCGATGAGCCGCTTCGCCTCGAGCGACTGCACGTAGTTGCGCACGGAGCGCGACGACGCCCCGGAAAAATGCTTGTACAGTTCGCCCGACGTGAGCGAGCCTCCTGCTGCCTTCAGCGCCGCGAGCACCTTCGCCTCGCCTTCGGAAACTCCCTGCGCCGGTTCGACGTGCTCGCTTTTGAGCGCAGAGCGCACGTCCGCCGCAGTGACGGAAGAGGCGTCGCGCTTTTCCGCGTTGCGCCCCGCGAGCCAGAGCGCTTCAATCGCCACGCGCGCGTCGCCTCCCTTCTTCGAGGCATGAGCCGCGCACATTCCGATAACCTCGACGGGGCACGCGCCGTGCTGGAACGCCTTCCGCGCGCGATGCTGCAGTATTTCGCGCAACTCAATCGGCGAATAGGGCTTGAACTCGATTTTCCCGCCGAGGAACGCCGAACGGATGCGGTCGTCCAAACGCGAAAAAGCCGCGAAATCGTTGGAGATGCAGACGATGCCGAAGGAAACGCCGTAATTCTCAGTTGCGCGCGTCAGGTCGTAGAGGATGCGCTCCTCGCCGCCCACGAACAGGCGGTCCGCCTCGTCAAGCACGAGCACGGGCACGGCGCGCTTCTGGCGCACGGCTTCGATGATGCGGGAGAATATTTCGTCGGATGCCAAGCCGCGCCTGGGCAGCGGCTCGCCGAGAGCCGTGCTGAGTTCGGAAAACACGGACTGGCGCGTGTAGTTCTGCCAGCAGTTCACGTAAAGGAAGACGGAATCGACGTGTTCGCGGAATTCGCGGAGGACGTGCTTCACCGAGGATGTTTTTCCCGTGCCCGTCCTGCCCCATATGAAGAGCGGCACGGGACGCCTGCCCGAGAGCGCGGGACGGAGCGCGTCCGCTATGGCGCGGAGCTCCGCATCCCTTCCCGGCAGGTCCTCCGGCAGGAACTCGGGCGATAGCACTGATTCGTCGGAGAATACGCCCATGAGTCCATTACGCCTCCCTTTTTTAAAAGCCCGCGCAAAGACAGTTATGAACAAATGGTGGAGGCTGGCGAGGCTGGAGCATTCCTTCATCGTGCTCGTCGCGATAATGGTGGCGGAGGCAATCGCAACAAAGCGCATCGATGCGTCGTTGCTCCCAGCCGCCATCGGCCCCGCCGTGCTTACCGCGGGGGTTTTCGCGCTCGGCGACTGGTTCGGCTGGAAAACTGACAAGGCGAACAGGCGTACGGACATGCCCATCGTGTCCGGCGAAATAAAACGCAGCGACGCCTTGACGTTCGCCGCAGCCCTTTACTTCATCGGCTTGGCACTGTCCCTGCTCTTCGCTCCGCAGGCGTTCTGGTTCGTGCTCGCGTACGCGCTGCTTTCCGTCACGTACGACCCCGTGCTGAAAAAAATCCCGTTCGTCGGAAATCTTTTCGTCGCCTCGACGATGGCGGCGTCGTTCGTGTACGGCGGCTTGGTTGCCGCGCCTTCCGTGCCGGACGCGCTCTGGACACTCGCGGCGATGGCGTTCTGCACAGGCGTCGGCAGGGAGCTGCTCATCACGCTGCGCGACGTGAAGGGGGACAAAAAAATCGGCGGCCGCACGCTGCCGATGATTCTCGGCGCAAGGCGCACGGTGTTGCTCGCCTCCGGCTTCATATGCGCGGCAATCGCGATAAGCGCGCTGCCGATAATCCGCGGCGCGGGAACCGCGTACGCCGCATTGGTTGCTTTTGCGGACCTTCTGTTCCTGCTGGCGATTTTCAAGGCGATGCTTTCCCAAAACCAGGAGACGCTGCGCGAAGTGCGGAACGTGACGCTTTGGGCGATGATTGCCGGGACGCTCGCCTTCGCTACCCTGGCATTCGCCTGAGCGCGGGCGGCAGCGTTTTGCTGAAACTGCGGACTACGTGCGTTTTTATGCCCAACGAGCGCGCCACCTTCGCCTCGAAGGCGACGTCGGTGAAGAAGACGCAGTCGACGGGTTTTGCACGGACGGCGCGCAGCACTTTTTTGAACGTCGTTCGCTCGCCCTTGAAGCCGGCTGAATCAAGGGTAAAAACGCGGGAAAAATATTTCCGCAGCTTCGTGTGCTTCAGCTTTTCCTCCGCGACGTAATCCACGGAGTTGGTGAGCAGGACGAGCTCATGCGCACGTCGCAGCTTCGCGAGCGTCTTGTGCGCCCACGGCAGCGGCTTCACGAGTCCGATGTTTTTTCTTACGAGCGCGCGGACACCTGCCTTCGGCGCACCGAGCTCGCGCAGGAAGAATTCGGGGCGGTACCAGTCCGGTTTGCCCGCGTGTTTTTTCACGAGCATGCGCATGCGCGCTTTGAGGCGCGCTTTTCCAGTCGCGTGGGCGGCATACTCCGGCACGTCCTTCATCCAGAACTGCTCCTCGTACCTTTCGTTGTCGAGGAGCGTGCCGTCCATGTCGAAAACTATAATCACGCATAATCAGCCAGCGAGAACTGCTTCGCCCTGTCGTCCTCGAAGATGCTGCCGATTTCCTTCTCGAGCAGCATGAGGCGCTGGCGCAGGTAATTGGGCAAGTCGTACTTCTCGGCGGTCTGCTTCGAGATTTCGAGGTATTTCTCGACGGAGCCGCGCGAAATCGTCAGTATGATTTTGCCGCCGCACTTCACGCACTTTCCGGCAAGGGGCACGCGGCGGTAGCGGGCGTTGCAGTCCACGCAGCGGAACTTCTGCTTCGAGAACGCGCGGAGATTTCCGTAGATGTCTGGAAGGAAGTGCGACAGAATCACGCGCTCGATGGCGTTCTGCGCGTCCACCGCGCGTATGCGGAGCATCAGGTCGAGCTCCGCCTGCACTTTTTTGCGCATGACCTCCAAATCCTTGCTGACGTAGCGCGATTCGACCGGTCCGCGAAGCGCCGCCCTGTGCGTGAATCCGATGCCTTCGTATTGGGAGGGCTTGCCGAGCCTGTCGGCGACTGTTTCCAGCTTGACCTCCGAAGGGCTCGCGCAACGCAGCGTCGCCTCGTAGAAGGCAAGCGGGTATTCGGAGCACGTATCCATCGCGTGCACCTCGTCGTCCACCTCGGCGGGGTCGAGCTCCGTCATAAGCACCAGGGGCGCGTCCATCTGCCCCCCGCGCGATGACGGGAGGAAGTGGCGCGAGAAATTCAGCAGGCCGTCAAGCAGGAGCATGACGCAGAGCTCGTCGCCGTCCGCGTTGCGGCGGCAGGCGCAGTGCAGGTAGGGGTGCGCGATTATCCCTCTTACGTCCGAGAACGCGATGATGCGGCTGACGATTCCCGCGCTGGTATGCGGCGCGATTGCGATGACGTGTTTCCCGAGCATGTCCTCGGGCTGCCTTGCCTCGTAATAGGGCGGCAAACCGTAGTGGTAGACGAGCATGTCGTCGATGCATTTCGCGACGCGCAGCAGGTATTCGGAAGCGTGCTTCGACAGAATGATGTCCTGAACCTTCAGTTCGACTGTTTCGCCGTCGCTTTCCACGTCGTAACCAAGTTCCCGCAGTTGCGCCGCGGTTACTCCCACCTCCTGCGGCACAAAATGCGTGGCGGGAATTTCCGTCGCGTCGTACCTGCAGGTGCCGTCGCGGAAAACCGAAACGTCGTGCCTCGCGCGGAGCAGCCCCTTCTCGAGCGCTTCTGGCGACTTGTCATTCGAAATCAGCCCTATGACGCCTTTGAGAACCGCAACGTCGCCGTGGCGCATCCCCACGCGCCTGAGCGCCGACTCGTAGAGCGCGGAAAGCTCGACGCGCTGCTTCGAGTAAAGCGAGATGCGCCCCCCGCACGGGCAGGTATCGCCTTCAACCGCGCGGCCGCACTTCGCGCACAGCGGGAGCGCCACCGTTTCCGAACCGCACTCGCATTTCGCGCGCCACGAGCGCTT
>PEXZ01000077.1 GCA_002763345.1 Candidatus Micrarchaeota archaeon CG08_land_8_20_14_0_20_59_11 | reverse complement strand
ATGTAGTCGATTACCGCGTCGGGCGTGTAGAACTCGCCGAGTTTCTTGCGCTCGTCCTTCGGCAGGTATTTTTCGTAGATTTTGCCTACAACCTCGCGGTCCCCCTTCGAAAAATCGAATTGGTTGAGTGTCCAAAGCACCTTGTTGAGGACGCGGTCAAGTTCGCCGTCGCCGGTTTCGTACCAGTCGAGCGGATTGTTCTTCTCGTAGAAGTGGTAGTAGATGTTCTTGGCGCCGCCATAAGCAAGCTGAAGCACGGATTTATAGATGTTTGAACTGCCCGTCAGGGGCTCTTCCAATTCCTCGCGCAGGCGCTCTATACCGCCGTTGGATATCTTCTTCTTTAGCAGCCCCCTATCCTCGCAAAACCTTATGAAAAGCAGGCGGCTCAGCAGGACGTATATTGATTCCTTGCAGAAAACCTGCTTGTTCTCGTCGTCTTCCTTGCTCTCTCTATCCGAAACAGCTTTCCAGATGTGGAATCCTTTGAAAGACGCGTATTTGGCGTATTTGCCCTCGGTTTTGAGTTCGAATTTGGCTATCTCCGCTGCGCTTTTCCTATTATTGTTTTCCCTCTTTATAGTCTGAATTTCGCCGATTTCCCGCCTGTATTGCTCGTAGCCCGCGTAATATTCGTCAAAAGCGTCGTAGGTGTACTGCCTCAGCAAGTCGTTGGCGATGTAGTTCAGGCGGTCAATGAGCCGTTCAAAACCGGCGTCCTCGGAAATGTCTATTTTGGCGTAGTATTCGTCGAAATTCCCGTATTTTTCGGCGTTCCAGATTTCCTCCTTTTTCAGGGACTCCAACGCGAGTATCTGCGCAACCTCTGCGGGCGAGAGCTTTTCCTCGCTGACTCGTTTTGCCTTTATGAGCGCGCGGAAATCGATGTCCGCTTTCAGCAGCCGCTTGCCATCGCGCACTTCCCAGAGCAGGAAGCGGTAGCCGTTCGTAAGCCCGACGTAGCGCGTAGTTGCGTCGGCATATTTTCCAGCTTGATGCTGCCATCTTTCCGCGCTCAAATCCTCGCGCGGACGCTTTGTTTCTATGACGACCGCCCGGTTTTTATTTTCATCCAAAAGCGTTACGTCTGTTCTTCCGCGCTCGTATGCGTATTCACTTCCATGATAGTCAAGAACTCCTTCAATGAAATATTTCACAAGCCTAGGGCTAAAGTCGTGCTCGACCGAGTCCTCAGTTATCTCCGAGTCTATGCTCCTGAACGCGGAAAGCACGCTGTCTACGAAACTTTTCGCCTTGAACGCCACGTAAAATCCCCAACTTATGTCATTACGCAGAACAGTATTTTAAACAGCAAGGACGTGGCTTCCAGTGCCTCGTTTTTAAGCCGTTTCCGCCTTAAAATCTCATGAACTCGTTGCGCTCATGGGACGCCGCCTACGAAAGAGGCGCGCTCGCATGGCGCGGAACAACCAATTTCGAACCGAAGCCAGCGATAAAAAAAGGCAGCCGCGTGCTGGAGCTCGGCTGCGGCAACGGAAAAAATCTCTCGGCGCTGTTCGGGAAAGGCTGGAAGCTCTATGCCGTCGACTTTTCACCCGAAGCGGTGAGGCAGTCGGCAGAGTTGTGCCGCAAACACGGCGAAAAATGCTTCCTTTCCGTTCAAGACGTTAGGCATCTTCTTTTCAGGAACTCCTTTTTTGACGCCGTGATATGCTTCCATTTGATGGGGCACCTGCGCAAGGCCGACCGCAGAGCCGCAGTTTCCGAAATTAAGCGCGTCCTGAAAAAAGGCGGGCTCGTCTTCATCCGAGTTTTCGGCGAGGCAGACTTCCGCAACGGGAAGGGCGCGAAGAAAGGCGACTGTTTCGTGAGGAAAGGAATATCCACGCATTATTTTTCGGAAAAGGAAGTGGCGGGCTTGTTCAAAGGGCGGAACCGCGTTTCGCTTGGCTCGGAGCGCTGGAGCGTTTCCTACGGCGGGCGCTCCCTTCCGCGCCACCAGATTCGCGCCGTATTCAGGAGATGAGCCGCTTCTCGCTGCGCGCCTCCGCCTTCCCCCCGAACGTCCGTTCCGCCATCTCTTTCGGCACCGAGAATCCGAACCGCTTGCATGAGAACACGTCGATGAACGCGGCGCGTTTGCGCGGGTACGTGTGCACGGAAACGTGGCTTTCCGCCAGCAGGACGAAGCCGCTCACGCCGTAGTCCTTTCCGCTTTCGAAGCGCCTCACAACCGGCTGCGAGATTTTGCGCATACCTATGACTCCCGGGACGCTTTCAAGGAAATATGAGACGTCCTCCTCGGAGTCGAGTTTTCGGCTGTCGCCGCCGCGCAAATCCAGCATGAGATGCGTCCCGCGAACTGGCGGGTGCGGGTTCGAGATTTTCTTGGAAGCGTACGCCCCGCCTTGGTAGCCGATGTCGAAGGAAAGCACGGCGAGGATGTATGCCGGGTCGTGCTGGATGACGGTAATTGCCAGCGCGGCGACGTCCAAGAGCAGACGGTAGCACGCGATTGTCCGCGTCGTCTTCTTCAACGCGCCGTAGTCCGCCAAGTCGTTCAGTTTTTCATCCAGCGCGGCAGCAGAAGCGAGAAAAAGGAAGATGGCGGCGTCGGGCATTTTTCCGCCGAACACAAGCGCGACGGCGATGAAGGATGCAATCGCCAGCTGATGTTCCTTCGAGTCGATTTTCCCCGAAACGAGCACCGCGACGAGTATCGCCCAGAAAACAGTCGCGAACTGCGGCGAGAGCGTCGTGAGAAAGCCGCCGAGCGCGCCGTACGCAATCGCCATAGCGTAGCTGGCGTTCCGTCCGAACCACAGCTGCTCGTCAACCTGCGCATCGGTAAGCTTCGCCAGGAATCCCGATAACAGCGCGGCGGCGTATCCGAGCATCAGTACCAGTTCCTGAAGAGTTCGCTCACGGACATGTTCTTCTGGTTGCGTTCGATTGCCTGCGCAATCAGCGGCGCTAGCGAGACGACTTCGATTTTCCTGCAGGCGGCCGCCTCGGCGCCGAGCGGAATCGAGTCGGTGATGATGAGCTTCTTTATCTTCGAGTTTTGGATGCGCTTCACCGCGTCATCGGAAAGCACCGCGTGCGTGCAGTACGCGTAGACCTCCTTCGTCCCGTTGGCGACGAGCGCGTCGGCGGCGTTAGCGAGCGAGCCCGCGGTGTCCACGATGTCGTCGTATAGAACCGCCGTCTTGAGCGCCGTGTAGCCCACGACCTGCGTCACCTGCGACTTGTTCGGCTCGGGGCGGTACTTGTGTATTATCGCCAGCGGCGTGCCGAGCGCATTAGCGAACTCCTGTGCCCTCTTAGCGCCTCCCGCATCCGGGGAAACGACGATTACGTCCTTCATGTTCCCGAACCGCTTCCGTGCGTGCTGCACCATGAGCGGGCGCGCCGTCAGGTTGTCAACCGGTATCTGGAAGAATCCCTGTATCTGCCCGCTGTGCAAATCAACCGAAAGCACGTCGTCCGCGCCCGCCTTTTCTATTAGGTTCGCGACGAGCCGCGCGCTTATGGGTTCGCGCGGGTTCGCCTTCTTGTCCTGCCTGCCGTAGCCGTAGTACGGAATCACCGCGGTGACGCGCGAGACAGTCGCGCGCTTGAGCGCGTCCGTGATTATCATGAGTTCCATCAGGTTGTCGTTTACCGGTGCGCACGTCGATTGCACGATGAACGCGTGCTTCCCGCGCACGCTCTCGTTTATATCCACCCACACCTCGCCGTCCGCGAAGCGCTTGGTAACCGCCTGGGCGGGCTGCGTGTGCAATTCCTTCGCAATCGCCTTCGCGAGTTCGGGCGTCGCGTTTCCGTGGAAAATCCGCAAGTCCTTGAGAGCGTCCAAATCCCCTTCACCCCCCCATGCACAAAATTTCGTAGACGAGCTTGGCTGCCGCGTAGGCGTCCCGCGCGTTTGCGGCAAGCAGTTCCGTCGCGTCCAATCCGATTAAGCGGCGCGTTTTTAAAACGGTTTGCAATAGCGCGAGCGCGTCTTCGTAGCGCATCCCGTTCGGCTCGGGCATGCCCGTCGGGAACCCCTCCTCCAGCGCGTCGAAATCAATCGAGACGTAGACGTTTTTCCGCAGCCCCTTCGCCACCTCGCGCGCGTTGAAGCGCGGGCCGAAGACGCGGACGCCCGCCTTTTTCGCGTCCTTCATCTCCTCCGCCCCCCACGAGCGACATCCCACAACTGTGACTGGCGCGATTTCGTGCAACCGACGCAACGTGCACGCGTGCGAAAGCGGGCTGCCCTCGAACTCGTCGCGGAAGTCGAGGTGCGCGTCGAGCGCAAGGACGGAGAAGTCGCGTTGCCTGTAAGCCGACAGCGCGCCGTAAGCAATGGTGTGCTCCCCCCCAAGCAGCACGGGCGTCTTTTTAGCGTCTATGGCGTCGCCCACGACTTGCGCTATCCTACGCATCGTTTCCCTCGCGTCCGCCCTACAGGGCTCGAGCTCTTCCGTCGTGAATATCCCGCCGCATTTCTTTTCCTCCATGAACCGCGACGCCGCTATCATCAGATGCGGCGCGTCGCGCGTTCCGGCGTTGAAGGAGCACGTCGAGTCGTAGGGCACGGGAATCACTACGAAGCGCGCCTTCGCGAAATCGTTCTCCTGCCCTGCGAAGTCGTACGGCGGGAGCGCATGCAGCATCTTCAAGTCAATACCCGCCCATGAGCGACGCCATTATCGCCTTCTGGATGTGCAGCCTGTTCTCCGCCTGGTCCCAGACAATCGAGTGCTTTCCGTCGATGACGTCGTTCGTGATTTCCTCGCCGCGGTGCGCGGGCAGGCAGTGCATGACGATGTGGTCGGGCTTCGCGTTTTTCAGCAAGTCCGCGTTCAGCTGGAAAGGACGCAAGTCGTTCAGGCGCTTCTCCTTCTCCGACTCCTGCCCCATGCTCGCCCACACGTCGGTGTGAATCACGTCCGCGCCCTTCACGCCCTCGACGGGGTCGTGCACGACGCTTATTTTCCCCTTCACCTGTTTGCGCGCTTTCGCGAGGAATTCCGCCTTCGGCTTATATTCATCCTTGTCGGGGCAAACCACCGTCACGTCCGCGCCGAGCGTGCCGAACCCGAGAATCGTCGAATTGCTCATGTTGAACGCACAGTCGCCGACGAACGCCACCTTCAAGCCGTTGATTTTGCCCTTGTGCTCAACTACCGTGAGCATGTCGCCGAGCGTCTGGCAGGGGTGCTCGAAGTCGGTTAATCCGTTGATGATAGGAACCGTGCTGTGCTTGGCAAGTTCTTCGGCATCTGAGTGTTTGTACAGGCGCACCATTACTCCGTCGACGTACCTACTGAGCGTCCGCGCCGTGTCCGCGATTGTTTCGCCGCGTCCCAGCTGGCTCGTCTTGATGTCCAGAAAAATCGCGTGCCCGCCGAGCTGCGTCATGCCCGTCTCGAAGGAGACGCGCGTTCGCGTCGAGCTCTTCTCGAACAGCATCGCGAGCGTCTTTTGGCCGAGTATCGGCTTCACCTTCTTCGACTTTATGTTCCGCGCGAGTTCTATGTAGTGCTCCATTTCGGTTGCGGGAACCCCCATCAAACCCAGCAGATGCTTTACCATTTCAGTCGGCCTCCAACAATTTGTTCAGAAACGCCTTGTGGTCGTGCGCCTTGACGTACGCCGACGCCAGAAGAACGCCGTCCGCCCCCAACCTTTTAGCAATCGCCACGTCCTCGGCATTGCTTACCCCCGCGCCCACCAAGGCGAGAACGCCCTTCGTCTTCCGTATGGCGGAAATGCATTTCTTCGCGGCTTCCGGCCTCGTCGTAACGGAAATTCCGCTTCCTATCAGGTCCGGCGGCTCGAAAGCAACGGCGTCGGGCTTCATCTTTGCGGCGCGGCCGCATTCCTTCGCAGTCGTAGCGCACACGATGACGTACAGGTCCGCTTTCTTCGCCGCGATGACGTGCCCCTCGAGTTGCTTCAGTTTCTTTTCCGAATGATTGACGAGCGTCCCGTACGCGCCCGCTTTTTTGACTGCCTGCGCCGGAATGCTGCCCGTGTGCGCGCCCTCGTCGTTGGCGTCGCAGTGCTGGGCAAGAACGCGGAAATTGTCGAATTGCGGAAGCTCGTGGCAGACGCGTTGCACGTCGAGCGCCGACGGACAGACGAACACTGGCTTGTTCCAGAGCGAGGCGCTTTCCCTCGCGATGCGCGCAAGAAGGAGCGCGTGCTCGCCCCCGCTTTCGGCATATGCTTTAAAGTTAAGGACTATCACGCAAATCCCCCTTCATTACTTTCCCCCGCGCTTTTTTTAAAGGCAGTGGAAGCCACGCCTCGCCTGCTTTTTAACGCGCGTCGGCGAAAAACATACATGGAGCTCCGGGAGCAGCTGCAGAAGCTCGGCTACGATTCGCTTAATCCGCTTCAGGAACAGGCGGTGGCCGAAGGGCTGCTTTCGGAAGAGCGCATCGTCGTAAGCGCGCCGACCGCTTCCGGAAAAACCCTGCTTGCACTCCTGTCGATTCTCACGCCGCGCATGAAGAAGAAAGCGGTCTACGTCGTTCCCCTGCGCGCGCTGGCGTCGGAAAAACATGCGGAGTTCAAGCAGGCGCTCGAACCCTTCGGCTTCAGCGTCGGCATCAGCACGGGCGATTTGGATTCTTCGTCCGAGCAGTTGGCCGCCTACGACGTCGTCGTCGTCACCAGCGAGAAAATGGATTCTCTGCTCAGGCACGGCGCGCCGTGGATTAAGGACGTCGGCTTGGCTGTTGTGGATGAGGTGCATGTGCTTAACGACGAGTCCCGCGGCGCGACGCTGGAGATAGTAATCACGAAACTCCTCGGCTTGGGCTGCAACCTGCTCTGCCTCAGCGCGACGATTCCGAACGCGTTTGAACTCGCGAAATGGCTTGACGCCAGGCTCATCTTCAGCACTTATCGCCCTACGCCGCTGAAGCTCGGCGTGTGCGACGGGAAGCACGTGTATTTTGATAGTGGAAAAATCGAGGCGGAAGACGAGCACGATTTGGTGCGGCTTGCATTGTCGGAAAAACAGGGCGCGCAGGCGCTGGTTTTCGTTTACACGCGCAGGAACGCGGAGGCGCTCGCGGACGAGTTGCGGAAGACGACGCGAGGGTTTTTGAGCGCGGAGGAGAAGTGGGAATGCGCCGAACTTGCCGAGCGCGCCCTCAAAGCGCTGGGGCAGCCCACGTCGCAGTGCCGCGCGCTCTCCGACTGCCTGAAGGACGGCGTCGCCTTCCATCATGCGGGGATATGCACGCGGCAGCGCGAGTTAATCGAGAAGGGATTCAAGAAGGAGCGGTGCGTCAAGGCAATCGTTTGCACCACGACGCTCGCGATGGGAATCGACTACCCCGCGTCGTGGGTAATCGTGCGCGATTTAAAGAGATTCAACGGCGCGTTCTCGGAATTTATTCCCGCGCTCGAGGTGGCGCAGATTACTGGGCGTGCGGGCCGCCCGAGATACGACGACAAGGGAGTCGGCATATTGTGTTGCGCGCCGAAGGACAGGGAGGAAGTGATTGACCGATACGTATTCGGGAAACCCGAGGACATCTACTCGAAGCTTTCCTCGGAGCCCGTGCTGCGCTCGCACTGCCTCGGCTTAATCTCGTCCTCGGACTGCAACGACTTTCGCTCCCTCTTCGGCTTCTTCGAGCGCACCTTCTACGCGCACCAGTACGGCGACATCTCCTCGTTATGCGGCAACGTCGAGCGCGTCGTCGAGTTGCTCAAGGAACTGGATTTCGTGCGCCAGCGCGGCGATTCACTCGTCGCGACTCCCGTAGGCAAGCGAGTCGCCGAGTTGTACATCGACCCTCTCAGCGCGTTCCAGTTCATCGATTTCA
>PEXZ01000030.1 GCA_002763345.1 Candidatus Micrarchaeota archaeon CG08_land_8_20_14_0_20_59_11 | reverse complement strand
CGCAAGGTAGCCCGCAACCGCGAGCACTCCGAAAACCGCCGCGCCCAGGGTGATGATTTTGTTGTTCTCCGTGCGCGAATAAGCGCCCTTCCAGACGCACATGCAGAAGTCCGGAGAGGTTGCGTCGGTTACAAGCTCCATGGAGCCGCACTCGTCGGGAATCTTCGTGCAGTAGAGCGAGCAGTCGGTTTGATTCACGAGGGCGAACTCGTTGGGCGAGGGAGGGCAGGCTGACGCGGCGAAGGGGGAGAAAAGCAGGAAGACGAAGAAAACGCGCGTCATTTCCATAAGCAAACATAACGGCAGCGGTTTTAAAACCCCGGTGCCGGCGCCTACCGGGTTTGCGTTCCAAGATGCAGCAGGTTGCGCAGGAGTTCCCTTATCGGCTCCCGCTCCTTTTCCGAAAGCCAGCCGAGTTTTGCAACCAAAAACCGCTCATCCAGGGCGGTTATTTGGAAAACAAGCGCGACGCTTTCCCCGGCGAGGCCGTTCTCCCTGGTTGGGGAGACGGGCTCGGTGAACCTTAACGACAGCCTCGCCGTATTCTTCGTAAAGGGGACGACCACCGCCAGTCCGTTGGCTTTTCCGACAACTAGGGCAGGACGCGTGCCTCCCTGCTCGCGCTCCCTTTCGCCCCCGAGATTCACGCGCCAGATTTCGCCGACGCTAGCCATTGTCCGCCCCCTTTATGGAAGAAGCGGACTGCCACGGCGCGAACTCCTCCCGCATTTCCCGCAGCTCCCGCTCGGTCGGGACGAACAGGAACTCCTTTGCGCGGTTGATGCCAAGCGTTATTTTCGCCGAAGGCAGCGAGCCCTTCAGCTCCCGAGTTCTGCGGTGCGCCTCCCAGGCGGGAAGCCGCTCCTT
The DNA here is from genome assembly GCA_002763345.1 of Candidatus Micrarchaeota archaeon CG08_land_8_20_14_0_20_59_11. Lineage (GTDB taxonomy): Archaea > Micrarchaeota > Micrarchaeia > Norongarragalinales > Norongarragalinaceae > Norongarragalina. Next base: position 7,245 of record PEXZ01000030.1, on the reverse strand, counting down.
GTAGGCGTAGAATGCGTAGGTCGACGCTATCTCGAGGATTGCGGGGTCCAAGGAAAATACCGCCTTCATCTCGCTTACCGCGTCCGCCTCCTGGGCAGTCAGTTTTTCGCCTGTTTTCAGCGTTTTTGTCTCCTGCCTGTTGGCGTAGAGTTCACCTGCCAGGAAGCGGGAATAGGGGCCGTGCACGTACATGCCGTATCCAAAGTCCATTTTCACGCCCTTGAGTTCGAGAAGGAACACTATTTTCTGCGCCATGAGGCGGTCCTGGAAACTATCCATGTCCGGGGCGAAGCCGAGCGCCCTGAAGCAGGCGATTGCCTTTCCGATGTTTCCCGCCAATCACACCCCCTCCGTTGCCGACAACAGTTTGTAAATCCAGGCGCGGCTGGTCCTGAAAGCCTCCGCGCCTTGCGGCGTCAGGGCAAAGGCATCCAGTCGCTTCCCCCCGAATTCCACCTCCTTCTTAAGCACGTAGCCGCTGTCCTGCAGCGCCTTCAGGTTGGAGAAAAGGGCGCCGTCTGTTACGCCGAGCGATGCCTTCAGGTCGCGGTACGCCGCGCCCTCGCCGCCGAGAAGCGCGAGCGAGGCGAGGATTTCGAAACGCACAAGCGGGAAAACCTTCGGGTCGAGCGCCCTGGCTTCGGACAGAATCGAAACGAAATCAACGCCGCCGCTCCCCTTCATCCGCACCACCCCTCATGCTGTTCGGTAATGCGCATTTAAATACCCTTTTGTTTAAAAGTTTTGTTGAAAGCGGCGGGCGGCCGCTTCGCTCCCTTGACCATTTCCATAACCTAGTACAGGCAGACTGCGCCGAGGTTTCTCGGAATCTTGGTCAGAAGGACCGATTCCAGGTTGCCGCTGCCGATTTTCCTTACGAGGGCGTCAAGTTTCGGGTTTTTTCCCAAAACGCCGAGCTTGTCGCGCCTTATGCCGACGGCTATCCAATTGCCTTTGTTCTTCTCAAGCAATTCGGAATTCTTGGTAAGCCACCTGCTGGCGCCCCTGTAGTCGAACCCCTTGCCGTCCTTCATAACGGGTTCAGCCGGCGTCCGTATATATACGCTGCGCTGCGGTTCGTCGTTTGTTTCCATGACGCCTTCAGCCAGCAGCGGCTTTTAAGCCCTCTTTGACGCCTACTTTCCACTGCCCGCGGTTTTCAATCGCATCTCTTGAAGTCGGGCTTCCCGCAGAAGCAAACCGCCGCGCCGTCCTTGAACGCGTGCTTCGAGCAAACCGGGCGTCCGCACGACTGGCACTTCCAGAACGCGGGCTGCTTGCACAGCTCTCCGTCGTCGTCCTTTCCGTCGCAGTAAGTCGTCTTATTCATTTCTTCTCATCCCCCTTGCTCCACTTTCCGATGAAGTAAATCGCGGTAACCGCCATCACCGTCACGAGCACGGCGGCAAACAGCTCGTACTGCCAGACTCCCGACTGCGGGATGTACGCGTTTATCATGTCGCTTATCGCCTTCTGCCAGAAAAGTGCGGCAACGACTCCGAACGCGGTTGTCACGATGGTGAGCGTGCGCTCGCGGAACGCCTTCTGGAACTCCGCTGCGGCTTCCTGCTCGCGCTTGACTACTTCGGCTTCCTTCTGGCGCAGCAGTTTCGTGCGCTCCAGAAGCTCCCTGGGCCCGAGAATCCTCATGCAGAAGGGAAGCGCTTGCTGCTTTAAATATTATCTGCCAGCGCCGCCTAATGCTGCCTTGCGAACCTTTATTTCGTACTTCTCCTCGGAAATTTCCGCGCCCGTGCGCCTGCACGCCTCCCTCAGGTCCGCCATCAGTCGCGCCCTCGAGCCCGGCAGCCCCTCGAAGAAGCTCCTCTTCAGCACAAGCGTCTTTCGTTTTTCGTGCGCATAGCGTATCGCCTGCTCGAGCGCGCGCACCCTCCAGCCGCCGTAGTACGTGAGCAAGCCGCGTTTCACCGGCGCGTACGAGCTGGCGCCGGTTTTCGCGTGCGTCTGGGCGTAGTTGAGGAAAACCCCCCTGTTGTTGTCGGGCCAGCGTACCAGTTGCAGCGTGCCTATGGCGCCCGGGTTGTGGGACGCGGGCCCGAGTTCGGCGACGCCATCCGCTGCTGTCAAGAACGCCTCCATGTGCTCGGGTTTCGGGAACGCGACGATGCGCAGGAACTGGAGATTGCTTTTTTCCTCGTCGATGACGAGCAGCATCTTGCCGCTCCTGACTACGCGATGACGCTCGTCAATGCGGCTTTCACCTACGGGAGCCTCCCCCCACGCCCTCTCGGCTATGGCGGAAATCACCCTCCTCTCTGCTGTGGCGGAAACCCTCGCCTTCCTTGTCGCCATAATCCTGTTTGGGCATACGGCATTAAATATCTAGTTTCGCTTCCTTTTTTCATGCCCGAAAAGCCGAAGCGCGACTTCCGAGCGGAGCTGAAGAAGACAGTCGGCGGACTCTACGGGCAGAAAGCCGACAAGGGCTACAAGTACGAGGAGAAGAGGGAGCGGATAGGCCCACCGGCATTCGTGAACATCACCTATGCGCTCGCGAAGACGTTCAAGTCGTTCGGCAAAGGCGCGAAATTCACGCCCGAGCAGGCTGACATGTTCGGATTCCTCGGATGGGACATAACCGCCGAACAGTTTTACGCCGTCTACAAGGGCCTGTTCATGGGCGGCATCGCAATCGGCGTCGTGCTTGCGGCGACGGTTTACATGTTCGCGCCCCTTGACGACGTGCTGAAGCTCGGGCTCGCGGGCGTGTTCCTGCTGCTTCCAATAGGCGCCAGCTACTTCTACCTGAAATACCCCCACGGCGCCGTAGAGCGCGAGAAGATGCTCGCGCTCGCGTACATACCCGAAATCGTGAACTACCTCACGATGAGCATGCGCCTCACCCCGAACCTCGAAAAGGCGGTTCAGTTCGCCGCGAACCACGGACGCGGAAAAATCGCCGAGGACATGAAGAAAATCGTCTGGGACGTCCAAATCGGGAGATACGCGAGCATCGAGGAGGGACTGGACGAGCTGGCGTACCGCTGGGGCGGGTACAACGAGGACTTCAAGCACGCGCTGATGCTCATCCGCGCCTCCCTGCTGGAAGGCAATCGCGAACGCAGGGAGGAACTTCTCGAAAAAGCCGGCGACGACGTGCTGGAAGGCACGAAGGAAAAAATGGACATGTACGCGCGCAAGCTCCACCAGCCTACGGTTTACCTGTATTACTTCGGAATCCTTCTGCCGCTGCTGCTCGCCATCATACTTCCGATTGGGGGAAGCATGAGCGGAATGCCCCTTGCGAAGGCGGAGTACATGTTCGTCGCGTACAACCTCGTGATTCCCCTTATCGTCTTCCTGTTCGGCTCGAACATAGTTGCGGGCAAGCCGCCGACGTACACGCCGCCGGACATCCCCCCGGACTTCCCGGGTTTGCCGCCGCGAGGCATCGCGAGGGTATTCGGCATAGGCATGCCTTTCCGGGTTTTCGCGTTTCTGATAATAACCGGGCTCATCGGACTGGGCTACCTAACCGACCAGGGCACCACGCAGAATGTCATCAATTCCGTGGCCATTCCCCTGAACACGTTTACCACGGACAGCTTCGGCATGTCGATTACGGGCGAGCAGGGCATCGTGATTCCAGGCACGCTGGGGCAGATTCCGCCGTACGCCGTGTTCGAGGAGGAGATGAAGAAGCTTCCGCGCATCACGCTGTTCGACGAATACGGGCTGTTCGTCGGGCAGTTCACGATATTCGGCTTCCTGCTGGGCATCTCGATTTCCGTGAGCGTCTACCTGCTCGGAGAGTACGGCGAGCGGCTGCGCGTCCAGACGGAGATACGGAACATGGAGGGCGAGTTCAAGGACGCGATGTACGTGCTCGCGTCGCGCATGGGCGAGAACAAGCCCATCGAGGAGGCGCTGCGCAGCGCGGTGGTGTTCCTGCCGAAGAGCAAGATAGCCAAGGACGTGTTCAAGCGGATTCTCGAGAACATAACGACGATGGGCATGACGCTCGATGCGGCGATATTCGACGAAACGTTCGGCGCGCTGAAGAACCTTCCGTCGCGCACGATACGGAGCGGTCTGCAGTTCATGGTGGATTCCGTCGAGCTCGGCGTCAACGTCGCGGCGAAATCGCTCATCTCGCTTTCGCTCCAGTTGCGCAACGCGCAGAAGATAGACGAGTCGCTGCGCAAGCTTCTGGAGGACGTCACGACGATGCTCAGCACGATGTCCACGTTCGTCGCGCCGATCGTGCTCGCCGTAGTCAGCGCGATGCAGCGGCTCATCATGAATTCCATGATGGGTTCCGCCGACACGGAGACTGCGCAGCAGAGCGTGAACAACGCGGGGGTGCAGGGATTCGGCGGGATGACGAACATCTTCTCGAACAAGGAGGCGCTCAAGAACAGCGCGGACCCCGCGACGTTCGTGCTCATCATGGGCGTCTACGTGATAGAGGTGGTGACGCTCCTCACGTACTTCAACTCGCAGATAGAGGACACGGGCAACAAGCTGCACACCTACGTGAGCATCGGGAAGTCGCTGCCCATCGCGGTTGCGCTGTACTGCGTCGTCGTCTATTTCGCGAGCAGCTCGCTCGGGGTTTCGTAAGTGAATGGAAAAGCGAAGGACGCCGTCCTTTTCATCGTCCTATTTCTGCTCGTGGCGGTTCCCGCGTATTTCGTCCTCGGCTTCTTCGCGGAACCCTTCTCGTCCATGGCGGCGTATTCGTCGAGAGTAATGCTGAACGCGGCAGGCATAAGCGCGTCCATTACTTTCGAAAACGGTTTGGCGCACCTCCGTTCCTCCTCCCCCGGCTTCGACGCGGAAATCGGCGACTTGTGCTGGGGACGCGTCGAGCTGGCGGTGCTGGCGGGAATAATAATGGCGAGCGCGGACAGGCGGATGGGCATGCGGATAAAGGGCGTGCTTCTAGGGTTCGCAGCACTGCTGGTTTTTAATCCGATTAGAATCGCGATTTCCCTGGCGGCTTATTCTCCGCAGAACCCGCAGGCGTCGGCGCTGCTTCACGACTTTCTGTTCAGGATAACGCTCATCGTGGTGCTGGTAACGTATTACGCCGTCTGGTACTATTGGCTGTCAAAACGCAGATAAGCGGGGGAGGTCGGTGGAGTAAGCACCGGAGGGGGGTGAAGCCCCTTCCAGCGGCTTAGCTCGCCTTGCCCTTCCCTTCTGGCGCCATGCCCAGCCGCGCGCGCGGCAGGTTTATCGGCGCGCCGATTCCGAGCGAGAACGCGAGGAGCGTTCCGACACTCGCGGCAGCGTAGCCGATTGCGTTCAGCACTTCCTCCGCGAACGCGGGCTCCAGGAACTTCTTTTCCTTCCATCCTTCCGCGATTTCCTTGCGCTTCTTCGCTTCCTCCTCGACGATGAGGTCGCCCTTCACGATAAGCTCCGCCACGCCCTCCTGGTATTCCGTCTTGTGGCTGTAGAAGACGACGAGCTTGCCCCCCTCTTCCTTGACGTTCGTTATGTCGATGTTCACGTTAAGCCCCCTGACGTCCCCGTCCTTGAGCCTCTTCGCGCTGGCTTCCGTGATTCTTCCGCCCATTATCATCAAACCACCCTCCGTCTGCTGCAAGAATTTCTGCGCGCAGGGTATTTATTGCTTGCTTTTTGCAAGCAAAACCTTTTTAATTCGCGGGGGGTGTGTCCTTTATCTGTTACTGAACGGAGGGGGGATTGACGTGGAGGATTTAGTGAACGAAGCCATTAGGACGCGTTCCGCCAGAAAGCAGCAGGAGGAGGAGTTCCAGTTCGAGACGCCCAAGATAATGGTGGTGGGCGCGGGCGGCGCGGGATGCAACTCCATAAACCGCCTCGCCAAGGCGGGAATCAAGGGCGCGGAGCTCGTCGCGATAAACACCGACCGCATGCACCTGACTACCATTTCGGAGAGCGCTAAGAAGATTCTCATCGGCGCGAGCATAACGCGCGGACTCGGCGCCGGCGGTTATCCGGAAATCGGCGCGAAGGCGGCAGACGTATCCCGCGAAGCGCTCGAGAAGTTGTTCGACGGGGCGGACCTCGTCTTCCTCACAGCTGGAATGGGAGGCGGCACGGGCACGGGCGCGTCGCCGATTCTGGCGGAACTGGCGAAGAAGCAGGGCGCAATCGTCATTTCGATAGTCACGTACCCCTTCGCGCTGGAGCGCGCGCGGCTCGAAAAGGCGGACGCGGGCCTGGAGGCGCTGAAGGCGCAGGCGGACACAATCATCGTGATAGACAACAACCGGCTTGTGGAAATCGTTCCGAGCCTGCCCATAGACAAGGCGTTCAACGTTGCCGATGAAATAATCGCGCGCGCGGTGCGCGGAATCGCCGAGACGATTACCACGCCCTCCCTCATCAACCTCGACTTCGCGGACGTGCGAGCCGTGATGAGCAACGGCGGCGTTTCCATGATTGCAGTTGGCGAGGCGAAGGGCACCAACCGCGCGGAGGAGGTCGTGAACAACACGCTCCACCATGCGCTGCTCGACGTGGACTATACGGGCGCGACGGGCGTACTGCTGCACGTCACTGGCGGGCCGGACATGACGCTGGGAGAGTGCAACCAAATCGGCGAGGCGCTTACCGAGCGCGTGGATCCGAATGCGACGGTGATATGGGGCGCGCGAATCGACCCGACGTTCGGGGGCAAGATAGAGGCGATTGCCATATTCACGGGCATCCAGTCGCCGTACGTCCTCGGAAAGACGGTTCGCGGCGTCGGCGGCACGCCGAGCAAGAGGCGCGAGGAAGGGTTCGAAGACGTCGACTTCCTCTAAGTTTTCTTTTCCTAATTTTTTTATTTTCACGTTCGCATAGCGTCAGCGCCTACTCCGGCGGTTTTTCAACTAGCGTGTAATCGAATTCCAACGTGCCCGTAAGGCCGGGGCCGGAAACCTGTTTGGTTCCGTGCACGCGCCTGACTCCGTTCGATTCCGAATAGTATTCCGAGTCGTAAGGAAATTCGAGCACGTTCGCTGTTCCCGCCCCGCCGCAGCCGCGCATCTCGGTGTGGGTCTTCCCGTTTTCGGTTATCACGTCCCTGACCCACTGCGTGTTCTTCAGGTGGCCCGGGCTCACGATGAAGTTCACTATCTCGTTTTCCTCCTCGAAACTGATTTTGATTGGAAGTTCGTCGTCTCCGGAGTATTCCTCGACGTTTTCGCCGCTGGCGGAACTCGACGTCGTGATTGTGACGCGCACCCCCTCAGCCAGTTCCATGTCCGTGTGCCCGGAACCGGATTCGTGGCAGGACATGGT
>PEXZ01000064.1:11877-12097 GCA_002763345.1 Candidatus Micrarchaeota archaeon CG08_land_8_20_14_0_20_59_11 | reverse complement strand
GTTTCGCCGGTGGCCTTGGCAACCACTCCCGCCACCATCAAATTCGGGTAACGGCCCTCGACCAGACCGGCAACCTTCAGGCGGCGGTGCTCGTCCCGACCGATGCGCTGCCTCTTCTGGACCCGGTCGAGCGGCATCACCTGTCCGAGGTTCAGATCCGTCCGCTCCATCAGGAGCCGGGTGTAACGTTCGTCAAGGATCCGCCCGCTTATGTTTACAG
>PEXZ01000064.1:0-11842 GCA_002763345.1 Candidatus Micrarchaeota archaeon CG08_land_8_20_14_0_20_59_11 | reverse complement strand
GTCTGCATTACTTCCGGCACGTTGACGCCCAGCGCTTTCGCCTTGGCTGTGACTTTGGCTTCCCGCTTCGTGCGTGAACGGCGCAGTTGCTCGTCCAGAAGGGGATGCCTGTACCCTTTCTTAGGGCGTTTTTTGAGGACGCGGGAGCCTTCGCGGTATATGACTGCTTCGGCTCCGTCGCCTATCTTGCGCATAAGCGTTTTAACCCTCCTCACTTTGTCTTAGGATTGTCTTTCCGATAGAATCTAATTCCCCGGAAGAAAATATCATTCTTGAATTTTTGTTTTTTATATAGTCGTATATTCCATCAATTTTAAGAATGGAAACGGTAGCGTTCTTTATTTGCAAATTTACGTCTGGCTTAGTAAAAACAACAATTCCTTCCACCCAGATATTTAGTGGTTTTTTGAAAATCTTTGAAGATTCAATAATGTGTTTGATTTTTACCGCATTTCTTTTTACTTGTTTGCTTGGGCTACCAATATCGTAATCGTAACCGCCCTCATACTGTCTAATCCACTCGTCCCCATTGCATATTATTTTTCCGCTATAATTTTTGGTTTCGATTACAAACACGCCATTTGGCCCCAGGACTATGTGATCAATATTGCCCCTATCTCCACGTAGTTTAACATCGTTAAGTAAGCAGTAGCGGTCATCCAAACTGGATAGAGATTTTGTAACCGAATTTTCAGCTTCTAGGCCGCCGCTATAGTTCGAATACTGTCTAAAAAAGAACCCCCCAGTCGCTAAAATAATTACAAAAGGAAGCAACAAACCGAGGTTGGAGGTGTAGGATAAAAAAATACCGGCGATTCCAACTAAAATAAGGACGGTCGAGATGTTCCCGTATAGTTTAGCGCGCTGGTCCAAATAGTTTCCAGTTTTTTTCAAAATCTGCATATTCCGTTCACGTCTTTAGGTTTTAATAGTGAGACGTTAAAGACGGTTGCGGCGAAAAGCCGTGATAAATAAGTTTATATATACTTATAGTTATTTATTAGAGTGGTGATGAAATGGCGGTCGTAACGGTTTCGGTTCCCTCGGAGCTTAAAAGAACGATGGAGTCGTTCGCCGAGATTAACTGGTCGGCTGTGGCGAGGCAGGCGTTCGCCCGCAAGGTGTCTGATTTGGAATTCCTGCGGGAGATGCGGCGGGACAGCAAGCTTACGGAAGCGGACGCGATAAGGCTCGGCAGGAAGGTAAACGCGGCACTGGCTAAGAAATACGGCGGGTAATTTCTTGGATTTGGTGGTCGATGCCAACGTTCTTTTTTCGATTCTCGTAAAGGACAGCAAAACTGCGGAAATCGCCTTTTTGGACGAACTTCACCTGTTTGCGCCGGAATTCATTTTTGAGGAATACGAAAAATATGCGCGGGTTCTTGCTGAAAAAACGAACAGGCCGCCCGAAAACTTCGCCAGAATATTTTCCATTCTGAAGACGCGGATTAGGGTGATTCCCGCCGAGGAAATCGCCCCTTTCATGGAGCGGGCGAAGAAAATATCTCCGGACCCGAAGGACGCCGCTTATCTGGCTCTCGCGCTCAGGCTGCGCGCGGACATCTGGTCCAACGACAAGCGGCTTTCGAACCAGAAGAGCGTTCGGATTTGGAGGACGGAAGAGCTGGCGGCGCTGTTGGAAAAACGATAACTATTAAGGGCGCGACGGAGCAATAACGCTTATGCTCTGTCTCGGCATCGAGTCGACGGCTCATACGTTCGGCGCCGCAGTAGTGGACGGAAAGGGCAAAATCCTGTCGAACGAGCGGAGCGTTTACACGAGCGAGGGAAAGGGAATCGTGCCGCGGGAAGTGGCGCGCTGGCACGAGGAAAAGAAGGACGGGGTAATAACGGTCGCGCTTGAAAAGGCGGGCATTACTCTCGGCGATGTGGAACTGGTTGCTTACTCCCGAGGGCCCGGAATTGGAAACTGCCTCGCTGTTGGATTGAAGGCGGCGGAAGCACTGGGAAAGCCGACTGTCGGCGTGAATCACTGTGTTTCGCATCTTGAGATAGGCAGGTTGGTTACGAAAGCCAGGGACCCCGTTTTCCTTTACGTATCCGGCGCGAACACGCAGATTATCGCTTTTGAGGGGAAGAAATATCGCGTGTTCGGAGAGACGCTGGACATCGGAGTCGGCAACCTGCTCGATAAGTTCGCAAGGGAATTGGAATTGGGTTTTCCGGGAGGGCCGAAGTTGTACGAGCTGGGGAAGGCGGGGCATTATTTGCCGATGCCCTACGGAGTAAAGGGGATGGATGTTTGTTTTTCGGGATTGCTTACTCACGCCTCGAAATTAGTCGGAAAAGAAACCGCCGCCGACCTGGCCTATTCCCTGCAGGAAACCGCTTTCTCCATGCTGATTGAGGTTTCGGAGCGCGCGATGGCGCACTGCGGGAAGAAGGAGCTGCTTCTGGGCGGAGGGGTGGCAGCTTCGAAGATATTGCAGGAGAAGGCGGAAGTAATGTGCGCTGAAAGGGGCGCGACGTGCTTCCCCATCCCTCCACTGCTTGCCGTCGATAACGCCGCGATGATAGCGTGGCAGGGAATACTGGAGCGACGCAACGCGCGTGTCGGCAGCTGGGACATCAATCCCGACTGGCGGACTGATGATGTCGCGGTATATTGGCGGGCATAGGGGATTTTAAGAACGAAGCGGTGGCATTACTCATATGGACTTGGTTGCAATCGGCGTCGCGGCCCTTCAGGCGTACGGCCTGCTCGGGCTCGGCGTATTCGCGTTTTTCAGCGCGTCGCTGATTCCGTTCCCGAGCGAGCCGATGCTCATAATCGCGGCGAAATACTACGATTTCTGGAGCATCGTCGCGGTTGTGACCGTCGCTTCGACGCTCGCGGCATGCGTCAGCTACTACGTCGGACTAAAGGGGCTGCATTCCTTCCTCGTGAAACGCGACCCGCACGGCGAGAAAAAGGCGGAGGGATGGTTCGCAAAGTGGGGTTCCGCCGTTTTAATCGCCTCGCCCTGGGTGCCTTTCATCGGCGATTTGATGCCGGTCGTGGCGGGAACGCTGGAAACGAACTGGAAGAAATTCCTCGTGCTGATTGTCGCCGCGCGAATCATAAAAACAGTCGCGGTGGTGTGGCTCGGCGCGCAGTTTTGGCTGTTTATCGGGTGACGCGCCAAAGGCGTGCGTTTTTCACGCCTGAATCTGCGGAAGCAGTCCCTTGCGCCTGAGGGCGTCAACCTGGACGCGCGTATAGCGGTACGCGATGTCCGCCTTCTCGTCGCCCTCCACGCTCCAGGGCATGATGAGGACGATGTCGCCTTCCTTTACCCAGATTTGGCGCTTGATTTTTCCCGGCACGCGGCATAGCCGTTCCTTCCCGTCGGCGCATTGCACCCGCATGCGCGCGCCGCCCATCAGCTGCGCCACGACGCCGAATATCTCGCCTTTTCTGGGAAGGCGCAGGCGGATTTCCTCGCCGTCCTGAGGGCCGTTGCGGTTGTACCAGAAGAACATATTTTTACCTCTCAGAATCTGACGGGCTTCTTGGCGCCGCACGCCTCGCACACCAGCATCCGCACGTTGCGGTTCACTGCGTCGAGGTGCGTGTCGGGCTTTCCGCACTCGCGGCATATCACGTAGATTTCGCAGTACGACGTAATCTTCTCGTTTACCAGTCGGGGATTCACCTTGCTCTGGAGGATTAGCTGCTGCCCCGAGATGACGCCGGGAGTTGCGAGCTCCTTGAACAAATACTTCGACAATTCCTCGGGCGTGCGCCTCAGGCGCGAGTATATCTCGCCGTAATTGCCGATAACCGTCTTGTTGCCCTGCACGAAGCATTTCGCGATTGGAATTTCGAAACGCTCACCGCTCGTGCGCTTCGCAGGAAGGTTAGAATAGAGTTTGTCCAGCAGTTTTTCGTACTCTTCAGCCATAGGCAATCATTTGTTCGCCGATATTTATTAAGGAAGCGCAACGACGCGCACTAGGAGGAACAGCAGCGCGCCGCCGACTATCGGAGGCAGGGCCGGCCAGTAGCCCTTATGCCTCTCGAGCACGTAAATCATAAGAATCAAGCCCGCGAATCCGCCGCAAACAACGAAGACGGCGTCAAGCGCGGACAGTTTCAGCGCCGACACGCTCAGCAGCACGGGTATCACGAAGTCGCCAGTTCCGAGCTGGATGCTCTCCTTCTTGTGCTTCAGGGAAACGGCGAACGCCGCGCCTCGCTCGTCGAGCCCTTTAGCCATCGTCACCATGTGCTTCGTGCCGAAGACGGCGATGGCGTCGTAATCCGCGAGCATGAGCGAGAGAATGACTGCGGGGATGATGTCCAGCGACGAGCCGAGCAGGGCGCCGACTACGGAAGCGGCGAACAGGAGAAACGCGCCGCGCGTCTGCGGCAATCCAAGTCGCAATCCCAGCAGCAGGGCGGCGCCCACCAGCGCCACAAGCTCGGAGGCGAACATGCTTATGAACAGCTGCATCGCGGAGAATTCCAGCAGGAGTTCAATCAGCAGGAAGAGTTTCTTGCCGTGGTAGTATTTCAAGAGGACGAGGATGGCGGCGGTGCCGACGAGAATATAGCCGAAAAGGAAAACGGAGTTGCCGATGTCAGCTGGGTTGTCGACGACGCTCACCTGCTGCGCTATGAAATTCCAGCCCGTCACCAAGCCGATAGCCTGCGCCGCAATGAACGCAACCAGCAGCATGAGCGAAACGCGTCGCATAGGTTACGGTTAAAAGCCGCGACATAAATAAACCCTTTCATGGACGCGCTACACCGCTGCATTCCTTCGGGGAATGCAGCCAGCAAAGCGATATCCGAGGCGGAGGCGGCGCTCGAAAAAGCCGGAGCGAAGGAAGCGCGCGTGACGAAGGCGCGCGAAGGGTTCGGCGATTTGGCGTTTCCCTGCTTCGCGCTGGCGAAGGAGAAGGGGAAAACGCCGCAGGACGTTGCGGAAGAGCTGGCGAAGAAAATCAAGTTGCCGCGCTTTTTCTCGGAGGCGCAGGCGCAGGCGGGTTTTGTCAATTTCGTTTTTTCTGATGCGTTTTACGAGGAGGCGCTTTCCGGGATAGCGGCGGGCTTTGGGAAGGGCACTTCGAGGAAAGGCGACGTCATATGCATCGACTACTCCTCGCCGAACGTGGGCAAGCCCCTTCACATCGGGCACATACGCTCGACTGTTCTGGGAGACGCCATAAAACGCCTGTTGGAGTTCCAGGGCGCGGCCGTCGTCGGCTCCAACTATCTCTGCGACGCGGGCAAGCAAACCGCGATGCTCATGACCGCTCTGAAGCATTTCGGCGCGAAGGACATCAAAACGGAAAACGACCTGCTCGAATACTACGTGCGGATTCACAAGGAAATCGAGAACTCGCCGGAACTCGTCGAGGAAGCGCGCCGCACCCTCGAAAAGATGGAGAACGGCGAGAAGGACGTCGCGGCGCTGCTCAAGAAGGTGCGGACAATAAGCGTCGCGCCGATTCACGCCGCTTACAAGCGGCTCGGCGTTTCTTTCGACGAGGAACTCTATGATAGCGACTTGGTGGACGACGCAAAGAAAATGGCGAGTGAGGCGGTTGGGAAGGACGTGGCGAAAAAGGAGGCGGAAGGGGAAACGGTGGTTATTCTGGAACCCGCGCTCCCCAACTTCGTCGTGCTGCGTTCGAACGGGACGACGCTTTATTCCACGCGGGACTTGGCGCTCGCGGACTACCGCTTCAAGAAGCACCACTTCAAGGAAAGCGTCTACGTCACCGCGAGCGAGCAGAATCTGCACTTCAAGCAGGTGTTCGAGACGCTGCGCAGGATGGGCAGGGCGTATTCGCTCAAGCACATCGGATTCGGGCTGATATTCCTGCAGGGCATGAAGAAGCTGTCGACACGCGAGGGCAAGGTACTGCTTCTCGACGAGGTGCTGGACGAGTGCGTCGCAGCTGCGCGAAAGGAGGTCGAGGGGCGCGAGCACGCGGCGAACGCGGCGAAAACTGCCGAGGAAATCGGGCTGGGCTCGCTGAAATTTGCCGTGCTTCGCGTCACTCCCGAAAAAAACATCGTGTTCGACCCGAAGGCGGTGACGGCGTTCGAGGGATTCACGGGCGCGTACGTCCAATATACCGTCGTGCGAACCAACGGAATAATGGGGAAGGCGGGGAAGATGACGGCTGTTGCGCCCAAAAACGCTAAATTCGACGAACACGAACGCGCCATTATTTCCGCCCTAGCTTCGTTCCCTCAAGTCTGCGAGGAATCCGCGAGAAACATGCAGCCGCACGTGCTTTGCGATTATCTCCTCACGGTGGCGTCGAAGTTCAGCGCTTTCTATGCGAACTGTCCGGTGCTGCAGGCTGACGGAAAGGAGAGGGAGAAGCGGCTGGCGATAGTGAGGGCGACAAAGACGGTGTTGGAACAGGGGCTTTCGCTGCTTGGCATAAAGGCGCCTGAGAAAATGTAATCAGCGCGGGAAGGACTTTATCGCGTCGGCTATTGTTTGTATGTCGCTCTCCGTCACCGACGGGTGCACGGGAAGCGAAAGCACTTCCGTGCAGAGCTTTTCCGTTTCCGGACAGTTCGCCTGCGCGTTAAACGTCGGAAGCGAATGAAGCGGCATCGGGTAGTAGACGCCGCTGCCGACGCCTTTTTCCGTGAGATGCTTTTGAAGGGCGTCGCGCTTCTTCGTCTTGATTGTGTACTGGTGGTAGACGTGCTTGCAGCGCGGGTCGACGAATGGAATTTCCACGTAGTCGGCAAGTAGTTCGTCGAGCATTTTTGCGTTGTTCCTGCGCTGTTCCGTCATCCTGTCCAGCTTGCGCAACTGCGCGAGTCCGATTGCCGCGTGCACGCTGCTCAGGCGCAGGTTGTAGCCAAGGTGGACGTATTCGTACTTGCTCTTCTGCCCGATGTTGCGCCAGAGCCGCGCTTCCTCCGCAAGGCCGCCGTCGTCGGTTAGGAGCGCGCCGCCTTCGGCAGTCGTTAGGTTCTTCGTCGGATAGAACGAGAACGTCAGGAAGTCGTCCTTGAAGTTGCGCGAGCCGTTGAAGGACGCGCCTATTGCCTGGCAGTTGTCGGAAACGACGGCGAGGGAATGCTTGTCGGCGATTTCGCGGAGCGCGTCAATATCGTAAGCCTGTCCGTAGAGCGAGACGGGAATAACGGCCTTTGTTTTGGGCGTTATTGCCTTCTTTATGGCGTTGGCGTCGATGTTGAACGTCTTGGGATTGACGTCGACGAACACGGGCTTCGCATTGATGAAGCGGGGCGCGTTCGCAGTTGCGATGAACGTGAAGTCGGGGACAATCACCTCGTCACCGGAATGGATGTCCAGAGAAAGCAGGGCGACGTGGAGCGCCGCGGTGCCGCTGGAAACCGCGACGCAGTGCCTGTAGCCGTGGTATTTCGCGAGCGACTCCTCGAACTCCTTCACAGCGGGGCCCTGCGTGAGCATGCCGCTTCGCAGGACGCGCGTTACTTCTTCGATTTCCTCGTCGTCGATTACCGGTTTTGCAATTGGAATCATTTTTTTTCACTCACTTTCTCGTAGATGGAGAACGGCACGGATGTTTTCTCCTTGCACTTCTTGCAGGCGAATACGACGTTTGCGCCTTCCTTCGTCCCTTCGGAAACGCGCTGCCCGCACTTGCACACGAAGCCGATGACGCGCGCTGGATTGCCCACGACGAGCGCGTGGCTGGGCACGTCCTTCGTCACAACCGCGCCCGCGCCTATCATGGCGTATTCGCCCACGGTGATGCCGCAGACGAGTATCGCGCCCGCGCTCACGGAAGCGCCCCTCTTGATGAGCGTCTTGCGAACCGCGAACTCGGATACCCACGACCTCGGAAAAAGGTCGTTCGTGGTTATGCAGTGCGGCCCCATGAACACGTCGTCCTCGATTACGACGCCGTGGTAGACCGAGACGCCGTTCTGGATTTTCACGCGGTTCCCGATTTTCACGTCGAAGTCGATGTAGACGTCCTTGCCGATGTTGCATTCGCTTCCTATCTCGCAGTTCTCGCGCACCTGCGCCTGATTCCATATTTTCGTGCCGTCGCCTATCCTCGCTTTGGGGGAAACGTCGGCTGTCGGGTGAATCTTTATCATCGCAATATCCCCTCCAGCGTCTTCACGACGAGTTGCTGGTCCGCGTCCGTCATCTGCCCGTACATGGGAAGCGTGAGCGCCTGCTTGTCGGCGCGTTCGGCGTTCGGAAGGGAAGCAGCGGAGCGCGCGTAGGCGGGTTGGAGATGGACTGCATACGTGCCGATTTGGGTTTGAACGCCGCGTTCGCGGGTTTTCTTGATTATGGCGTCGCGGTCTATGCCGTTGTCAAGCAGAACGACGTATGACTGGAACGTGTGATTGGTAAACGCGGGATGATGCGGGGGGGTAACGCCCGAAACGCCTTCGAGCAATTGCGAGTAGCGCTGCGCGAGTTGGACGCGGCGTTTTATCGTGGCATCGAGCTTCTTGAGTTGCACGATTCCGATTGCGGCGAGAATGTCGCTCATTCGGTAATTGAAACCGGGGCGCACGAACTTCGCGCCGGTTTCGTCCTTGCCGTGGTCCTTGAGCGAGGCGGCGAGCGATGCGAGCGCGTCGTCCTCAGAAGTGAGCATCCCGCCCTCTCCTGTCGTAAGTATTTTGCGCGGGTGGAACGAGAAGCAGCCGAAATCGCCGAGCGTCCCGACGTGTTTTTTCTCGTAAAAAGTGCCCATCGCGTTGGCGGCGTCCTCGATTACGCGCAAGCCGTGCTTCTTCGCCATGCGCGCCACGGCGCCCATGTCGGCGGACTGCCCGAAAAGGTGAATCGGCATGATTGCCTTCGTGCGCTCCGTTACGGCGGACTCCGCGCTTTTCACGTCGACGTTGAACGTTTTCAGGTCGATGTCGCAGAACACCGGCGTCGCTCCCTGGAGCGCAACCGCGTTCGCCGAAGCGGGAAAAGTAAAAGAGGGCACGATGACTTCGTCGCCCCTGCCGATGCCGAGGCTGCAAACCGCGAGATGCAGCGCCGCCGTGCAGGAAGTGGTCGCCGACGCGTGCTTCGCGCCGACGTATTCCGCGAACAGCGCCTCGAACTTCTTCGTGGTGGGTCCCTGCGCTATGTGTCCGGTTTGGAAAACGGCGCGGACGGCCTCGATTTCTTCCTCGCCCACTTCGGGCTTGATGAGGGGTATCATGTCAGTACATCTTCGGGTTCTTCCTGTAGTCCTTGACTACCTCGTACAGGCCGTCCTTCAGCGAAACCGACGGGTAGAAGCCGAGCATCTCCTGTATCTTCGAATAGCTTCCGAGGCGGCGCTTCACGTATACCTGCACGCCTGGCTCGTATTTCGGCTTCACGTCGCGCCCGTAAATCTCGTTGAGGTAGTGTATGATGTCGTTTACCGAGGTTTCCGCGCCGCTGCAGACGTTGAATACTTCGCGCGACGCATCCTTCTCGATGGCGAGCATGTTCGCCTGCACGACGTCGCGCACGTGCACGAAATCCATCGTCTGCGTTCCGTCGCCGTGTATCACCGGCGTCTCCTTCGCCTCGTACCTGCGTATGAAGCTGAGGATTACCGACGTGTAGAACGCGTCCGTCGGCTGCCTAGGTCCGTAGATGTTGAAGTAGCGGAACGCCACGTACGGCAGGTCCTGCGAGTATATCTTCAGCAGGTGCTCGCCCGCGATTTTGCTCACGCAGTAGGCGGTTTCGGGGTAGAAGCCGTGCTCTTCGGTCATCGGTATGCTGCGGGGATTGCCGTAGACGCTCGCCGAGGAGGCGAATACGAACTTCTCCACGTTCTCCTCCTTCGCGGCGAGAACGGCGTTCGTGGTGCCCCAGATGTTCACGTCTATCGCTTCCTCCGGGAATTTGATGCTCTTGTTCAGGCAGACGGCGGCCTCATGGAAGACGTAATCGGAACCCTTCACCGCCTTCCTGACGGTTTCGCGGTTGCGCACGTCGCCCTTGATTACCTCCACCTCGCCCTTCTCCTTCGCTGCATCGAGGTAAGCCATTCTTCCACGGTCGAAGTTGTCGAGCACTCGCACGCGCGCCCCCCTGTCAACAAGCGCCTCAACGAGATGCGAGCCGACGAATCCTGCGCCGCCGGTTACGAGTGCAAGCTTTCCCTTCATAGCCATGAGATACACCCCCTATTTGTACGAAACAGAAACGCCCCTGCTGCCGAGAACCACGCGGCCCACCACCCGCGCCGGCACGCCGCTTGCAACCGAGCGCGGCGGAATATCCCCCGTCACAACCGCGCCCGCGCCTATGACGCAATGGTCGCCGATTTTGACGCCTGGAAGTATGACCGCGTTCGTTCCTATGAACGTGCAGCGCCCGATTTTCACGGGCTTGCGGACGGTGTCCTGCTTGCGTTCGGAAACGCAGCGCAGGTGCGTCGAGTGCGTGAGTATTTTGACGCCGACGGAGATGTCGCAGCCGTCGCCGATTTCCAGACCCCCGATGGCGTCGATAAGTGCGAACGCGCCTATCCAGACGTTCTTGCCCACGCGGGGCTTGCCGTAGACGAGAACGTGTTCGTAGACGCTTGAGCCCTCGCCGAAGCCCAGCTGTTTCGCCTTTTTCCAGCGGTCGAGAAGCATCTCGTCAAGCGGGAGAACTCGGTCCCATTTTTTGCGGAAGGCGCGGGCAGTTCGTGCCCGTTTTCCTTCAAGGCCTTTGGACGACGCATGCCGCAGCATGCGTCCAGCAGGGGAGGGCATGATATCACAACGCCACCGTCTCTTTTAATCCTTGTTCAAGCGCGTGCGAGGGAACGAAGCCGAGTTCGCGGCGGGCCTTCGTTATGTCCGCGAGCGAGTCGCGGACATCGCCCTCGCGGGCTCGTTCGAAGACGATTCGCGAGCGCGAGCCCGTCAGCGAGATGATTTTCCCGGCGAGTTCGGCGATGCTCACCGCCCTTCCGGAACCGATGTTGTAAACGCCGCTTCCCTTTTTCAGCGCCAGGCAGAAAGCCTTCGCCGCGTCCCCGACGAAGACGAAGTCGCGCGTCTGCTTCCCGTCGCCGTTAATCGCGATGTCCCTGCCTTCCCGCGCGGCGCTGACGAACGACGGAACAACCGCGCCGTATCCCGCGTCCTGCCTCGGGCCGTATACGTTGAACAAGCGCAGCGAAACGCCGCGCAGCCCTTTCTCCGCGTATTCCGCCACCAGTTTCTCGCCTTCGAGCTTGCTTTCGGCGTACGGGGACTTCGGGTTCGCCGGCGTTTCCTCGGTAACCGCTCCCTGCGCGTCGCCGTATACGCTGGCGGACGAAGCGAAAACAAACACCTTCGCCCCTCCCCTAAGCGCCGCCTCAAGTACGTTGCGCGTGCCTTCGACGTTGACGGCCATCGTTTCCTCGGGGTTCGCCATCGAGTAGGCGACGCCCGTTATCGCAGCCAAATGAACCACCGCGTCCACGCTGCTGCATGCCGCCGCGAGCGCATCGGTGCCGGAAATGTCCTTCCCGTCCTTCGAATCGAATTCAACGACGCGCATGCCTTCGGCTCGCAGCGCTTTCGCAACAGAGAAGCCTATAAAGCCGGCTGAGCCGGTAACCAGCGCCTTCAAATCAGACACCCTGCAGGTATTCTATGGAGGACGTGTTTTTAAACTCGGCGGAGAAAACACATACGGTGACGAGAGTGCTTTCGCGCATGCATGATTATCTGAAATTTGCCGCGGGGCTGGCGTTCTGCGTCGTCCTGCGCTGGATTCCGCACCCGCCGAACGTCGAGCCCATCATGGGCACGATGATGCCCTTTGCGAAGGGGATGGGCGCCTACGCGGGCTTTGCATTCGCGTTCCTGGCGCTCGCGTCCTGGGACTTCGTTTCCGGGCGCCTGGGGATGTGGACGGCATACTGCG
>PEXZ01000076.1 GCA_002763345.1 Candidatus Micrarchaeota archaeon CG08_land_8_20_14_0_20_59_11 | reverse complement strand
TTTCCCCCAAGAGGCTCAATGGGCCCGCAGGGAATCGAACCCCGAATCTATCGCACGTCAAGCGATCGTCTTAGCCATTCGACTACGGGCCCTATGGACCGGACGGGATTTGAACCCGCAGCCTCTTGCATGCCATGCAAGCGATCTACCGTTGATCTACCGGCCCTTACTGTTGAACGACGCATGCGCGGCATGCGTCAAGTTGGGGAAATAAAAAATGGGGAAAGGAAGTTTTTAACGCTTCTTCTTCTGCGTGAACCACCAGACGATGCCGAGCATGACAACCAGCAGCACGACGAGCAGCAGGTTCGTGTCAAGCACCGGCGATGGCGCGGCAGTCGGCGTCGCGGTAGGCGCTATTGTCGGCGCAACTGTCGGTGCGGCTGTCGGCGCTGCAGTTGCTGTGGGAATCGGCGTCGGGCATTCCCCTCGGTAGTAAGCCCATTCCTCGCACACGGTTCCGTCGGGCAGATGGCAGTATCCCGCCTGTCCCGCTGCCCCATCGCGTATCTCGAGCGTTCCGTTCTTCTCCACGCAGTTCACGGACGCGGGGTTGGGCATGTTCGCAGTCGGCTGCGCGGTTGCCGTTGGCGTTGCAACGGACGTGCCGACTTCCGCCTGATAGTCGAGGCATGCCTGCGTCAGCGCGCGGGAGAAATTCGTCGCATTCAGCGTAACCGGGACAGACACGTCGAAGTAGACGGGGTAGTTGCCGTACGTGTTTGTCGGGTTCTTGCAGTAGAACAGCCCCTTCGGGGACGTTCCGTACCACGTGCCCACGTTCGTCTTGACGGTGAATCCGTTGACGTTGAAGCCGTTGGAAAGCTCGTAGCTGTTCGACGGCTCGCGGTTGATTGAAATCGTGACGTCGTACCCGCCGGTTTCCGGGCGGTAAACCGCGAGATACTGCGTCGATATGCCGAACGTCGCGTTCAGCTTCTCGAACTGGAGCTGGCTTCCGAACCCGAAATAGTTGTTCGCAGCCATCGCCGTCTTGTCCGCGAGAATCGCGAGATGCCCGTCCTCGGTAAGGGCGAACAGCGGCGCGGACAACAGAACCGCTAGCAGCAAAATCCTCTTCATCGGAAACACCTCACACTCCCGCGGGGGAGACGAACACGACGGTGTCGCCGCGCAGCAGGACCGTTCCCAGCTTGCGCTTCACCTCGCCGTTTCTCAGCTCCTCGCCGTCCTCTATCACGAGATTCATGTGCACGTCGAAGCTCGACAGTTTGCCGCGAACCTCTATCTCGCCCTTCAGCTTCACGAGAACGTTCGTATTGAGGGCGTTGTTCAATACGTCGAATGGTCGTTTCTCTGCCAAAAAATCCCACCTCATTTACGGCCGAATATGCGGCCGAAAAACTCCATTATTGAAGAGAACAGTCCCTTTTTAACTTTTGTTTCCTGAATCGCGAGTTTCTCGCCGCTGAGGCGCGACGCGAGCAGGCGCATCGCGCGCGAGAACGCGGTGCCAGGCGCGCGTATGATGACTGGCACCTGAAGCGCGGCTGAGCGGCGGACCTCGACGTCCTCGGGAAGCAGACCGATGATGGGAACCTCCATAACGGTTTCGAAATCCTCCTTCTTGATTTCGGAGCGGTCGCCAAGCACCATGTTCAGCACGACGCCCACAATCTTCACGCCGTGGCGCTCCGCGAGCGCGCGCACCTTCAGCGCGTCCGCCAATGCGGAGGGCTCGGGCGTGGAAACAATCACGATTTCCTTTGCGGACTTTATCGCGGCTACCGCGCTCGGCCCCAACCCGGGCGGGCAGTCAATCAGCACGAAATCGCTCGAATCGTCGAGCTTCTTTATCGCGGACGGCAGCTTGTCCAAGTCCAGGCGTTCCATCTTTTCCGGCGAAAGCGAGGCGGGAACGTAGCGCATGTTGTTCGGCCCCGCATAGACGGCGTCCTGCATCTCGTTCTCGCCCGAAAGCACGTTGTGCAGGGAAATCGGCGTGGCGTCTATGCCGAGAAGTATTCCGATGTTCGCCATCTCGAGGTCCGCGTCAACGACTACGACGCGCTTGCCCGCTGCTGCCAGCGTAAGCCCGAGATTGAGGGTAACGGTGCTCTTGCCGACGCCGCCTTTTCCCGAAGCGAAAACGATGCTCCTCATATCCTATACCTTTGTCTGCTTAAGGTTCGCGAGCTTATATTTCTTTAGCAAATCCTCGCGCTGCGCCTCCATGAGCGCCTTCGCCTCCTCCTCCAGCGCCGTCGAGAAAACCTTCGGCGTTTGCAGGGGTTTGTCGCCTGCGAGGAAGAAGGCGCGCTCGTTTCCCACGAGCGCGAGATGGAGCGCATCCTCGTCAAGCGCGAATACGTCGATGACGCCGTATGCCGCCGCGCACGCATTCATGAAGCGCTTGAACGCGGCCTCGCCCTCTATCGTGACTTCGTATCGGTAATATTCGTAGGTGCACGCGACGATTTTTCCGGCGTCGAAGAGCGCCTGCGCCTCCTCGATGCCGTTCCTGCCCCTGACGCAGAGCGCGACGTAGCCGACGAATTTCTTGGAGCGCAACTCCTCCGCGAGCGACGGCACGTTCGTAGCCGCCAAATCCAGTCCGATGCGGAAGGGCTTGCCCTCATTCGGGAGCTTCATTTTTCTCACTCGCGCAGGTCAATCACCAAGTCCGCGGTGTTGCGCAGGGCGGCGCTGAAATCCGGCTCCGCGCCCACGACAATCGTGTACTTGCCCAGCTCCTTCGCCTTTGCCAGCAAGGGCTTGAAATCCGAATCGCGCGAGACGACGGCGATAACCTCGATGTTCGGGTTGAACATCACCTGCACCGCGTCGACTGCCATCGCGACGTCCACGTCGCTCGGCACTATCACGACGTCGAATCCCTGATTCGTCACCGCCTCGATAAGCTTGTCGGAGGCGTACTGGTCCAGGAAGACGCGGGAAATCTTGAGCGTGCCGTGCTTCTGGAGCTTCTTCTTCACCTTGTCGAGGTCGACGTTGAACTCCTTGCGCAGGATGTTGGGGCCGTCGACGAAGCACGCGATGTTGCGCTCCTTCCTGCCCTTCAGCATGTCCTTGAGTTTTTCCAGAACCATGATTCACCACCCGAAGATTTCCAGCGCGCGCCGCGATGCGCCTTCGGCGAAGCGCGCTCCGCGCAGCCGCGCCATTTCAGCGTAAACCTCGGCCACGTTTGCGGGTTCGTTCCTCCCGCCGCGCCAAAGATACGGCGAATCCGTCTCGCACAGGACGCGCCCCTCTTGCGCGCGCTCGATAAGGGTAACCCGCGACTTGCTTTTAAGCGTTGGGAGGGAAACGAGACAGCCCGCCTTGAGCGCCGCATCGAGCAGCGCCGGCATCAAAAAACAATGCAGGATGCGCACGCCCTTCCGCTTCGCGAGCAGCGCAATCGCCTCCCCCTCCGCCTCGCGCGAATGCACGACAACCGGCAAATCCAGCGATTCCGCCAAATCAAGCTGCGCCGAAAAGGCAACGCGCTGCCTTTCCCGCTCCTCCTCCTTCTTGAAGTAATGGAAGTCGAACCCGATTTCGCCGATTGCGCAGATTTCGTCCGCGTGCGCCCGTATGAAGCGGAGGTTCCCGTCGAGGGGTTCGCGGTTCGCGTCGTGCGGACTCAGACCGATCGCGGTTTTCAGGACGTCGGGGAAACGGGAGGTGATGGCAAGCGCTTTTTTGTTCGCCTCCAGATTGCTGCCGGTGTTGACTGCGACGGCTCCCGCGGCGCGCATGCGCCCGACAACGGCGTCCAAATCCGCCGCGAAGTCGGGATGCGCGAGATGCGCGTGGCAGTCGACTATCATAGAAAGCATTTAATTCCCCTGCGCTTTAAATACGAGAAGGTGATGCTTCGTGGCTGGTGACAAGGTTTTCGCGCAGATGAACGACCTGAAGGTGGGAAAGTACGTCATCATAGACGACGTGCCCTGCCGCGTCGTGAGCATGGACAAGAGCAAACCCGGCAAGCACGGCGCGGCGAAGATGCGCGTGGAAGCCATAGGGCTGTTCGACGACGTCAAGCACACGCTCATGAAATCAACGGACGCGGACGTCGAGGTTCCGATTGTCATCCGCAAGCGCGCGCAGGTGGTTTCCGTTTCCGGGACTACGGCGCAGTTGATGGACATGGCTTCCTTCGAGATGTTCGAGGTGGAGGTGCCCGAGGAGATGCGGCCGGAGGTGGAATCGGGCAGGGAAATCCAGTACATGGAAGTCATGGGCGCGCAGCTGCTGCTGCGCGTCACCGGGGAATAGCGGCATGCCGCACGAATTCAGAAGCCCAAATTCTTGAGAATCACGCCGAGCGCGAGGAACAGCAGCACCGCCGAGACGATGAGCGTCAGGTAGGCAATCGCGCGCAGCTCGAACACCTTCTCCTCGACGATTTTCTCGGTTTTCTCGTCGAAGTCCGCGAGTTCGTTCAGGCGCGAATAAATCGCATCGATTTTCTCGTCGCGCGTCGGTTTTTTGGGCATGATAGGCGTTAGCGGCGGTAGGTATTTAAAAGATTGGAGAGTAATTTTTACGCCTTCAGCCCGGGGAAAGCAGGGGAGTTTAGTAATGAAATTAATCGCGGTGCCTCAGGAGCGCCTTGCAATATTCAGGAAGAACGACGGCGCGCTTCTGAAGGACATCGGGAAGGAGAGCGGGGTTTCCGCGAAGCTGGACGGCGAAACCGTCGCGCTCGAGGGGGAGGGCGGGACGGAGTGGATTGCCGAACAGGTGGTAACCGCCGTATGCCTCGGATTCGAGCCGAAAATCGCGAAGAAACTGTTCGGTGACGACTTCTTCCTCGAAGTCATAGAACTCGGACGGCTGTACGGACGCTCGAAGCGCAAGATAGAGCGCTACGAGGGCAGGGTAATCGGAACCGACGGAAGGATGAGGAAGAAGCTCGAGGAACTGAGCGGGGCTTTCCTCGCAGTCGGGGACGAGCACGTTGCGATAATAGGGAGGTTCGAGGAACTGAAGAACCTGAGGGAAGCGATTACGAAGATATTGGAGGGCTCGGAGCACAATACCGTGCTGCGCCTCCTGCAGTACAAGAGGAAGGGTTTGTAAAATGGCGGCTGCGGCGACAACTGAACAGAAAGCGGTAACGAGCGCGGACCTTGAGAAGTCGTTTAAAGAGTATTCCATAGCGGAATTCTTCAAGAAGAACAGGCAGATGCTCGGGTATTCCGGCGACGTCCGCAGTCTGACGACGATAGTGCACGAATACGTCACGAACTCGCTCGACGCGTGCGAGGATTCGCGCGTGCTTCCCGAAATCACGGTTGAAGTCGAGGCGCTCACCGCCAAGCCGAGGCACACGGAACTGGGCGCGGGGGACGGCGAGAAGCGGGCGTTCGAGATTTCCGACGAGATTGGAAAAGCGGCGACGCTGCGCATATTCGTCGGCGGTTCGGAAAAGAAGCGCGGCGAGGATTATGTTATAAAGTACGAGCGCAAAGGCGGTTCAAGCGTGAAAATGCTCGTTTTCAAGAGCAGCGCGCCGCCGAAGGACGCGCCGCTAAGCGCGGAATGGGCAATCGGGCACCTGCGCGTGGCGGTGCAGGACAACGGAAGCGGCATCCCAAAAAGCAAGGTGGGAGCAGCCATAGGCAAACTGCTCGCGGGAACGAAGTTCAACGAGCGTATGCAGAAGCGCGGGCAGCAGGGAATCGGCGCGTCTTATGCAACGTTATTCGCGCAGATTACCACGGGCAAGCCCACCCGCGTCAAGACGGGCACCGGCGACTACAAGGTTTACGAGTGCGACGTCTCGATTGACGTGAAGCGCAACGAGCCCGCGATATCGAACCCGAAGGAGTATTCCGGGAACTTCAAGGGGCTGCGGGTGGAGACGGAATTCTCCGAGGTGGCGTACGACCGCTCGGAATACGGCGTTTACGAATATCTCCGAAGAACCGCGCTCGCGAACCCGCACGCGCAGATTACGCTCATCGAACCCAGCAAGGAAATCACCGTTTTTCCGAGGGCGAGCAAGGACTTGCCGAAGAAGCCGAAACCCGCGAAGCCCCACCCCCTTGGTTTGACGACGAGCGATTTGATGGACATGGCGGGCGTGACGGAAGCGCGCAAAATCTCGTCGTTCCTCACCAACGAACTGACGAAGGTGACGGACGACAAGGTGAAGGAGCTCGCGGGAATCATAAACGGCGCGGGATGGGAGAGGAAAAAGAAGGAGGAACTCGTCATCGACTTCGACAAGCACCCGAAGACGCTACAGTGGGCGCAGGCGGAGGCGCTCGTCCACTCGTTCCAGAAGGTGAAGTTCTACAACCCCGACATGGACACCCTGCAGCCCATAGGCGAGGAGCAGATAAGGAAGTCGCTGAAGAATTTGCTCGCGCCCGAGCACATGAAGGTGGTGGAGCGCAAGCCGAAAGTATTCAGGGGAGGCATCCCGTTCATGGTGGAGGCTGCGATTGCCTACGGCGGGAAAGCCGGCAAGAAGGAGGACGGCTCCACCGAGGGCGAAATCATGCGCTTCGCGAACCGCGTCCCGCTCCTTTTCGATAGCGGCAACTGCGCGATTACCGAAGCGGTGAAGAACATGGACTGGAACCGCTACGAACTGAAGAACATCGAGGAGCAGCCCGTCGCGGTTTTCATCAACTTCGTGAGCGTCTACGTCCCGTACACCGGCGCGGGCAAGCTCGCCGTCTCGGCTGAGGAGGAAATCGTCTCGGAAATCCGCATGGCGCTGATGGAGTGCGCCCGCGAGATTGCCATGCACATACACGGCATGCAGAAAGCCGAGGACGAGGAGAAGCGCAGGCAGATATTCTTCAGGTACATCGAGGAGGTGGCGGAGTGCCTCCACGACATCACGGGCAAGGACAAAGCGGTAATCGTGCAGAAGCTGCGGAAGATTGCGGAGGAACGCACCGCGCTTGCCGAGGCGGAGGACGCTGAAGCCGAAGCCGAGCTCGAGAAGGTTGAGAAGGAAGCGGAGAAGGAAATCGGGGAGGAAGGCTGAGATGGCGAAAACGGAAACGCGCGAGGAGACGCTCAAGAAAATCGACGTGATGGCGGAGAGGCTCCTAAAGCAGGCGGACGCGAAGGAGAACCTCCACCTCGACATCCCCATACGCGGCTCCTCGAACGTCTTCTTCGACGAGAAGGGCAAGAAAATCGTTCTCGGCGACAAGGTTGCTAAGCGCTACCTGTTCAACGTGGCGCACGCGCGCCGCTTCATGCAGACGATGCTAGTATCTTCCTACGTGAAGAAGGACTTGCTCGAGAACAACCTCACGGCAACTCTCCGAGACCTGTATTACGCGAAGAAGCACACCATCCGCGGCACGAGGGACGAGAACACCATCGAGGAGCAGAACGAGAGCGACTCCGCAATCGTCGACCTCGAGGTTTCACTCGACACGTTCCGCGAGCGCCTGCACCTGCGCGCCGAGCCTAAAGGGCGCATGGCGGGCGACATGGTGGTTTCCGACCGCGTGCGCAACAAAGTGGACAAAATCGACTTGGCGCACATGGGTTCGGGCGGCTGGGCTGTGCCGTCCATAGTCGAGCAGGTCGAATTCACCGACGTGGGCGCGGAATACGTGCTGGTGGCGGAGAAGAACGCCATATTCGACCGTCTCAACGAGGACGAGTACTGGAAGAAGAACAAGTGCATCCTGATTACGACCGCGGGGCAGGCTGCGCGCGGCGCGCGGCGCCTGATACAGCGCATCAGCACCGAACTGAAGATGCCGATTTACTGCCTCACCGACGCGGACCCGTACGGATGGTACATCTATTCCACCATGAAATACGGTTCGATGGCGCTCGCGCATGAAAGCGACCGCCTCGGATGCCCCGCGATGAAGTTCCTCGGCATGAGCATCTCGGACATCGAGCACTACGACCTGCGCAACGTCACGATTAAGGCAAAGGAAGTGGACATAAAGCGCGCGCAGGAGCTGAAGAACTACGACTGGTTCAAGTCGCGCGAATGGCAGGCGGAGATAAACAAGTTCCTGGACAAGAAAATCAAGGCGGAAATCCAGGCGCTCTCCAGCAAGAGCCTGCAGTACATCTCGAAGACTTATCTTCCCGACAAGATTAATGCGCAGGACTTCCTGCCCTGAACCGCAGGGGCGGGAGCGCCCTCCCCTTCAGTTTCAAGGTCCTCTGGATTCCCCTCCCCCTAGACGCTTCTTTCTTTGCGGAGCCATCGCTTTCTTTCTTCCTAAGAAAGAAAGCAAGGCCGCAGGACTTCCTGCCCTGAATCCCGCTTAGAAGCCCAGGCCGGTCACGTGAAGCAAAAACACTAGTATTACCCCGAGTATCCCGCCTAATGCCACCACTCCCACGGACATGAGCGTTATCGGGATGCCCGTGTTGAAAACCGAGTTCATTACGAAGAATAGCACTATGCCTAAAATCGAATTGGCGATGATGTGCAGCGGATTGAATAGGAATCTCACAAACAGGTAAATCAGGAACAATGCGACGAGAACCGCTC
>PEXZ01000029.1 GCA_002763345.1 Candidatus Micrarchaeota archaeon CG08_land_8_20_14_0_20_59_11 | reverse complement strand
TCGAAATCGGGCAGCCGACGGAAGAACAGCTTCGCGGCGAGAAACGGACTTCGGTTCCGTCCACGCCGAAAGAAAAGGTCAATGTTCTTAACTTCAGCACGATAACCTTCCTGAGGGGAGGGGGCGTAGTCTGTTGGGACGCCTGCTACATACTCAACAACACGATTTCATACTCAAGGTCGGTTGCGCAGAGCGCGTTTCCAGCAAACGCCGCCAAGCTCAACGTAGACGCGCCGAACGAACGCCCATCCGGTAACGGACAGGAATATGCTTCGCCCGCACCGTTCCTTGGGCTCGTAAAAGCCGCTGACGCTCCGTGGATTCTCGGGCTGCTCGTGCTGCTTGCCGGCGCGTCGTATTACTTCTGGGGAAGAAAATAGCCGTCAGCGTGGGGGTGAGGCCATGAAAATCGGAGTTGTCGGCATCCCTCTCCGCGACAAGCCGCTTTTTCCCAACCACGCGCCTTTTTACGAACCCAAGATTACGGACGCCAGCCGCGGGATGGTGAAGGCAGCCGTCGATTTCGGCGAACTGAAGAGTCCGCTCGCGAGAAAGGGCTTTCCCGTCAACGTGCCCGCGATGACCGACTTCGCGCGGCAGTTATTCTCGTTGCGGAAGAAGTGCGACTTGCTGGTTGTTTTCGGCGAAAGCCATGCCGCGGCTTATCCCCTTTACTTCTTTCCCGGCAAGGTGGCGCGCTTTGATTTGCACGGCGACGCTTTTCGGGGAATGCGCCTGAACAGCACGAGCTACGTGCGCCACGCCGTCGAAAACAAAATCAAAAAAGAGGCGGAAATAACCAACTACGGAATCCTCGGAAAAAACGCGTTCCTTGCAACCGCAGGCGGAATCGGCAACCCGCACAAGCCCGGGAAATGCGACATCTTGGACGTGGACGTTGACGTGCTGGACAAGAGGTACGGAATCATGGCGGAGAAGCGCATGGCAATCGGCAACGGAAAGCAGCTGCCTGTGGAGAGTGTTTATGCAGCCGCCCGCCTGAAGCCGCGCGTCGTTGGTTTCTTCGAATACGTCGCCTCGGAAGACAAAGGGAAGTTTGGAGCGAAATTCTTCAACGAAACCGCGAAAAACTGCGGTTAAGCGCTTTCCTGCTTAGGCTCTTCTGCGACAGCTGGCGCTTCCGCGGGTTTCTCCGCGGGCTTCTGTGCGGTAAAGTACTGCCCCGCGTGCTGCATCCCGCCGGATGCGGCGCTTGGGGGACGGCGGCGGGGGCGGTGCTGTCCCATGCCCAGCGACTGGCGGAACGCCTCGCGCTCGCGATTCCGCGCGTTCAGCCGAGCCTTCTTCTCGTAAATCCGCCCGTGCTTTCCGCAGGACGGGCAGTACGCCACCTCGCGCGATATCCGCGGCGAGTACGGCTCGCCCTGGACGACGTCCTTGCGCTCAAGCGGATTCACGAATATGTTCTTCTCTATGAACACCGCCTTGTCGCGGCGGGTCTGGCGTCCGCATTTCTCGCAGACAACCATGCGCTCCTTTCCCCTGCCCATCGTAACACCCCAGCGTGCGCCCGCTGCATTCCCCTGCGGAATGCAGCATATCAAGCATTCGGAACGTATATTGCAGCCATCGGGATTTAAAGGTTTTTGATTGCGTTTTAAATAGCGGAAGCGTAATGCATCCGGTGATGCCGATGGAGATGAGACAGGTTGTGCGCCTGAGCGGTTCTGTTGCCTCATTCATATTCGGGATAGCGTGCCTCGGCGTGGCGTTCCTAGTCTATATGAGCATCGGTCCATACGACTACGCCGGAACCCTCGCGCTGAAGATTTTCGCGGGAATGCTGTTCCCGGTTGCGCTCGGCGTCACCGCGCTCATATTCGGCAAATACCTGCTCAATGAGGCGCTGGAACTGAAACGGGGCGAGAGCGCGACCCCGCACATCCTGAGGAGATTCGGCTGGAAGGGGATTCTCGGCGCGGTGCTGCTGGTTGCGCTGCTTGCCGCGATTGGGGCGTACCTGCGGGAAGCGCCGCGCGGCGAATTTGGCGGATACGGGGGAACCAAGGACCTGACGCTGCGGTTCGTCGACACGGACGAAAAGCCGCTGGCTAGCATGGACGTGATGATAGAGCAGACAAGCTGCTCTCCCCAATACGAGGAATGCAATCAGGCGTTCAAAGGCGTAACCGACGCGGACGGCAACGTCGTGTTCAGGAACATACCCGCCAACCAATTCTCCGTGTCCGTAAAAAGCAATGAATACTCGTTCGGGAGCGGATACGGGATGCCGCAGGTGTACGGGGACGTGACCTCCAAGACGCTCCGTCTTGAAAAAACCGGCAGCGGTTTTGCGGAGCTGGCAGTCTACGACTACAACGGCGAGCCGCTTGAGGGCGCGCGCGTCTTCAACGTCGAGAAGCGTGGCGAGGCTGAAATATTCACGGACGAAAACGGAATCGCCGCGATACCCATAGAGATAGCGGAGGAGGATAGCGGCTACTGGCCAGAAACCAAAAAGCTGATTGTCGCGAAGGAGGGCTTCGTGGCGGCGCTGGTTACTGTCAGGGAAGCCAACGAAACCATCGTCCTGTCGCCTAGCTGCGCGGGCTAGGAAGCGCGCCGAGGGGCGCTCCCTCCAGCGAGAAAGCCGTCGCCTTGCGCAGGAGCTTGTTCTCGAAGAACGGCCCGATGCCGCGCTCCGTGTTCAACCTGATGCCGCCGCTGAGAATGCCGAATGCGGGGAAAATAATGACACGGCGGCGTCCCATTACTCCGAATTTCTTGTTGGCTTTCGTCTCAGCTGATATCCAGCATTTCTCGCTCCACCGTCCCGCCTTGTCCTTGAATTCGTAGAGGGGATGCTGGTGCCCCGTGAGTAGGATGTCGGTGGCGAGGACGTCCTTGGATGGCCACGCGTGCCCGTGAAACAAACCGTAGGAAACGCCCGCGTCGTCAAGGCGGATGCCTGTTGCGGGAATAATGGGCGCGGTTCCCTCCAGGTGCGAATCGTGGTTGCCTTTGACGATGGCGACGTCCTTCGTGTCGAGGGCGTCGAGGAAGCGGCGGAACATCGTGCGCTCCTCGATGTCGCAACCGTAAACGTCGTGCTTGGCGTCGCCGAGAATAATAAGGCGGGAACAGCGCATGCGTTTGAGAAGGATGTTGATGCGTCGCGCGCACGACTGCCACTGCTGCCGGGCATTAATCCCTTTTTCGCGGAGTTCCAATTCTATTCCCAAATGCAGGTCTGCTACGAGCAGGATTTTTCCGAGCGCAGCCGCGGCTTCACCGAAGGCGATTTTCAGCACGTTTTTATACATACGCGAGCAAGTTTTTATTATGGCATTGAAGGATTTCTACGTCTCTATCGAAGAGCGCTATTACGCGCTGATGGAATGGCTGCAGGCGCACGGCGTGCCCGCGGTGGACTGGTTCGTTTCCCCGATAGAGGACAAGGGCGTGCCTTCGCTTCCGGTGTTCGTGCTTCTAATCGCGCTGCTCGGAGCGGGCGCGTTCTTCGTGTTGCAGGACGTCGCGTCGCCGAAGACGTCGCTTACCGTCGCGGTGTTAGCGAACGACGAACCGCTTGCCGGCGCTACGGTGAAACTAATCGTCGACGACAAGTCCTTCGAACTCACTACGGACAAGAAGGGAATCGCGAAATTCACGGGACTGCCTCTCGGAAAAAAGGCGCTCGTGAGCATACGGCAGAAAGGATACGCGAATTACAGCAACGAGGTGCTGATGTCCGAGACGCAGAGCATAACCGCCCTGCTCGAACCGGCTACGGAGGAGGGCGCGAACAGGATTTCGCTCTCGGTTACGAACGCGGACGGGCAGCCTCTAGAAGCTGCGTCCGTCGCCTACGCGGACCCGAAGAGCGGCGAGGTTAAGGAGCTCAGAACGGACGCGACCGGAAGCGCGCTCATAGAGTTCGCCAGCGTTTCC
The DNA here is from genome assembly GCA_002763345.1 of Candidatus Micrarchaeota archaeon CG08_land_8_20_14_0_20_59_11. Classification (GTDB taxonomy): domain Archaea; phylum Micrarchaeota; class Micrarchaeia; order Norongarragalinales; family Norongarragalinaceae; genus Norongarragalina. Next base: position 4,526 of record PEXZ01000029.1, on the reverse strand, counting down.
GACGTATTCAACATACGCGTCTCGCGCGACGGTTTCGTCTCTGAGCGCGTGACGTGCTTCGCAACGCAGAAGCAGTGCGTCCTCACGCTGTCGCCCGAGAACTCTAAGCCGAAGGACGAGGGCGGGAACAAACCCGCAAAGGGAAGCATCCTCGTCAGCGTCGAGGACGACGCCGGCGCGCAACTCGAAGGCGCGGCCGTAATCGTGCACGACGCGGACTCTTCGAACGTAATCACGGAAGGCGTCACGGACTCGCAGGGAACCGTTTTCTTCGATTCGGTTGCGGTTGCGGGGACGCGCGTCTTCGTGGTCGTCGAACCGCCCTCGGACGCGTACGCGGGATACAACGGCGCGCTCGCGCAGGACGTGCAGGGCATCGCCTCGGAAACGTACGTGGAGTTCCGGCCCCGCCTGCAGAGGAAGAGCGCTTCCGACCTGCGCAACGTCAACGTGAAAATAACCGGCGATGGCGGGCAGTCCGTCGGGGACGCGCACGTGCGCTTCCTGATGGCGGACGCGCCCCTGCGGGAGCTGGCGGCGTGCGACACGGACGGCCACGGCGAATGCGAACTAGAGGTTTCTTCGCGCGCGGCGGGCTATCTTACGGTTTACGCGGACGGCTATCTTCCGCACGTCGAGAAGAGCGTGGCTGCGGGCGATTCCAGAACAATCGCGCTGGAGGCGCTGGTTGCGGGAAACAACGGCGTGCTCGACATCGTCGTGCTGGATGCGGACGGAAAGCGCGTCGAGCTCGCTTCCGTCGAACTCGTCACGAGTGACGGGTTCTGCCTTGGCGTGCCGATGCAGGAGAGCGGATACGACGGGTTCGTTTCGTTCGCGGGACTGCCTCTCGAGGAGGTTAAGGCGTACGCGACTGCCGGCGCGCTGCACGGCTACAGCGACATCGTGAAGGTCGCGCTCGAGGCGCGCGAGCCTCTTGAACTCACGCTGCCCGCCCCGTACGGCCGGATAATCGTCAACGCAACCGACATGACTACCGGAAATCTCGTAACCGCGACGGTGAAGGCGTACGAGGAGGGCGCGACAACCGCGACCGCGACGTGCTCGACCGGCACCAATCCGCTGAACAGCACGTGTTCGCTGAAGGTGCGCTCGGACAGGCTCGTCGTGCTCAAGGCGACGGCGCGGGGATTCGCGGACTACGAGAGCGAGCAGATTTCAGTTGACAACGAAGGCGACTACTATACCGAACTGCGCATGCTTCCGACGTCCCAGGCGAAGGAACTGCAGGTGGTTGATTTCCGCATCGAGCCGCTGAACGGCGCGGAAGCCGTCGGCTCGCTCGACCGCGGACGCTACTACCGCGCGCTGCTCACGGTGAATATCCCGGGCGGCGTTGAAAGGGGCGGCGGGTACCTGCGCATCGGCGATGAAACGAACCTCGACGGCGAAGCGGCGTACATTTCATATTTCGACAAGCCGGCCGACGCCGAGGTGACGTGGGGCTCGACGTACGACGCGGAGTTGAGGTGCGCGGACGAAGCGGCGGATATCGGCGATTCGCGCGCCAAGTGGGTGCAGCAGGAATACTCCTCGTTCGGCGTGAAGACGATTGCGGCAAAGATTTTCGTCAGCGGGAACGCGACGCGCAAGGACAAGATTTCGTTCCATTACAGGGCGTTCGCGCGCAGGAAGGACGTGTGGTACCGCGCGCCCGAGGACGCGGACCTCGGCTACGCGGAAACAACCGCGAAAAAGGAGGGCTGCCGCGCGAAGACTACCGACGTGAAGTACGATGTCAACGAGGGCGGGAGCATATGCACGGAAAGCGCGTGCATGATTGTCACGTTCAACACTACGAAGGAGACGGGCGGAAACGGGCTGCGCGTCGAACTGGGGCACGCGGTCATCGCAAACGTGCAGGTGCGCGTTTTCGGAGAGGTGGCGCGCCCGACGGTGCGCGTGCGCTCGCTGAGCGGCGCACTTGAGTTTGTGCAGGCGAACGGCTCGGCGGAATGGAGCGCGAGCGTGGCGCTCGACGAGGCTGGCGAGGGAACGGTAGCGACGGACGCGCGCGCAATCGAGCCGAGCGAGTTTGCGCGCATGCGTTTCGATTTCATGGACGCCGACAGGGTGCTGCTCACGGACGAGCGCTACGTCGTCGTCGAAGGGACGGGTTCGATGGTGGTGGCGGTGAAGCCCGCGACGATGGATTCCGGGAAAAAGGCGGACCTCACCGCGACTGTATTCTCGAGCACGGGTTCGGCAGTGACGGATGCGAGGGTTGCGATTGAGGAGAAGGAGGGCGAACCGTTCAGCGGGGAGGCGGACGGGGACTACGCAATACAGGGTGACGGCTCCGAAGGAAAGGGCAAGGAAGGAAAATACGCGTTCAAGCGCCTGCAGCCAGTCTCGCCGGGAACGTTCGACGTCGTCGCTACGAAGCAGGGGTACAGGGAGGCGGCCGCCACCGTTCGCGTGACCGCTTCCGACTTCCTCTCGTACTCGCCCGACATTTCCGCGCTTTCGCTGGGATGCGACGGCAAGGCAATCACGATTGAAAACGCGCTGAAGACGGACATCAACGTCTCGGCTGCTTTCTCCGGCACCGCCTGCGTCTCGCTCGCTGGTTCGCGCGTCACCTCCGCAGGCGACGACAGTTACACGATAGTAATTCCTGGCGGAAAGAGCACGCAGGTAGTCATGACGCCGATACGCTCCGACCAATGCTATCTCGTTTTCACGGCGACGCTTGAGAGCACTGGTTCTACTGACTCGCAGACTGCTTGGATAAAGGTCGACTGCCCCGCGCTCAAGAAGAACGCGACTGCGGGAAGCGAGAAATGCTCCTCAGCCGAGTGCAAGGAATGCAACGAGCAGCAATGCCTGGGGCTGAATAAGAGCGGCGGCTATTGCGCGCCGCAGTACGCAAAGACGCCAGAGGGCAAGGACGCGTTCCTTTCATGCGGCCAGCCGTCGCCTTCGCCGTCACCCTCGCCGTCGCCCAACGCGACGTGCTCCGCGCAGCGCTGCGACTTGTGCAACGAAACCGCTTGCGCAGTTCTCCAGAACAACGGCTCGTGCTACGCGAACTACGACATGAACACGCACAAATTCACGTCCTGCGTCTCGTTCCGCAGCGACCAGTGCAATCCCGCGAAGTTCGACTTCAGCAACATGCTCGCCAGGCGGCTCGGGCAGTATCACGCGCAGCAGCTCTTCAACCCGAGCCTTACGTCGCGTTACGTCGCGGGCAGCATGGAGGACCAGTTCGTGCTCGTGCCGGGCACCGGGTGGACGGGAATGGGATGCGCCGATTCTGGCGAGTGCCCCATAAGCATCAACGCGCTGTTCCCCGTAGGAGGAAGGGCGTTCTCCGTCCAGAACACGTTCGGCAGCGACACGACGATACTGATGAAGGATTTGAAGAACAAGAAATGCTTCAATATAATCGACATCCAGCGCGACGACCTGTCGCTTAACGGCTTGATAGCGAACCTGCAGGGCGTCGTCGAAGCGGGATTGTCCAGCATGGGCGTCGCCTCGAACCAGTACAAGAACTACCTCGTGCTGTTCAACCCGAAGGAGAAGGGCTGCGCGACGTACTACTGGGACAACGGCTTGCACGTCAAGCCGCTCGTCGACGAACTATCCATCACGCTGCAGAGCTCGGGCATATTCGGAACCGCCGCCCGCACCCTGACGTTCCCCGTTTCCGAGGAAGGCGGCGAGGATGCGGCGCGTTACGCTTTCATGATAATCCCGATGGAGGGCAATGTGTATTCGCGCGAAAGAACGGGCAGCATCAAGCTTTTGGAGCCGTTCATGTTCGTGAACAACAACCCCGAACTCGAGCTCGAAATCGTGAACGTGAAGGGCGGGAATTTCGTCGACGGAATCGGCACCGGCGCGGTTTCCATAAAGCCCAAGAGCGCGGAGATGGCGTATCTCAACGTCAAGGCGGGAACGAAGGCGTTCATCCTCAGGCGCAAGGGCGCGACGAAAGGCGGCTTGACGTTCACGTTCAGCAAAGAGCGATTCACGATGGTGGGCGGAGTCGGGATGCCGGGCGACGTCATAGGCAATACCGTCGGCGGGCTTGAGGAACCTCAGAACGGAGACGAAGAGCAGCCGCCTGCGGCGGAGGAAACTGACGCAACCAGCACTGGCGAAGGACAGGGGTTCACCGTAACCGGAAACGCGCTCGACGAATACACGGAGAACGAGAACGGCGAGGGCGGCTATGCAACTGGCGAGGCGCTCGCGTGCAGCGGAAACAACTACTGCTTCCCGCAGGAGTACGGGGAAGCGCAGAAGGCGATGCAGGAAGACCTGAATATGATATTCCAGCAGGAGAACGAGGCGGTTCCGAAAGCCGACAAGCAGAGCGTAGTGAAGGGCACCCTCGACGTGTTCGAGAAGGCGCTCGACGACGCAATCGCGGATTACATAGCGCAGGCGGTCGTCTATCAGGCGTGCCTGAAGCTCGGCAAGGACCCGCTGAAAAGTCTGAAGGAGTCGTGCAGCCAGCAGCTCACGCAGCCGCCGGATTACATGACGCCGTA
>PEXZ01000045.1 GCA_002763345.1 Candidatus Micrarchaeota archaeon CG08_land_8_20_14_0_20_59_11 | reverse complement strand
TAAGGGTGTTCGCGGGAACCGAGCCGTTTGCAAATGCCTCTATCACTCTCGTGGACGCGGACAACAAAACAGTCGCGAGCGGCGCGTTGAACGACGACGGAGAAATCACCTTCGCCTCGCTTCCGCCTGCGCAATACCGCGTGCTTATTTCCCTCGACGGCAGGGTGCGCGCGTCGCAGTTCGTCGATTTGAGCGGGGGGCGCAATTCGTTCTCGCTCCGCGTGCCGCCGGGCGCGGCGTTCAGATACTACAAGGGCGGGTTCCGCGTGGAGGCGCTGGATTCCGAGACAAATGCGGGCATAGAGGGCGCGAAAATAAGTTACGAGAACGGAAGGGACAGCGGGCTGTTGGTTGCGGGAACAGACGGAGCAGCCATTATTCCCGTCAACTACGAAGACCTGGTGCGCGTCAAGGTTGAAGCGGACGGCTACGCCGAGGAAAGGGCGTCGTTTTTGGCGTCAGCAGAAGGCGCTTCGGTTTATCTGAAGAAGTTGTCGGTTGTCGCGGCCGAGGGCGGCGCCGCGTTCGCCGCTCCCGAAAAAACGAGCATCGAGGTGAGCATCTGGACAGACGACGGGGGGGCTTCCAAGGGAATCGTGCGCGCCTACGAGTGCTCGACGAGCGCGCTGCTTTCCAGCGCGATGATAGACGAACGCGGAATCGGCCGCATCCACAACGTTTCCGCCGAGTCCTCGGTCTACTTCAACGTCGAGGCGGACGGCTATCTTCCGTGGAGCGGGACGTGCGAAAGCATAACCGAGGGCGCGAACTACTTCGACGTGCACCTGGCTGCTAAAACCGCGGACAATTCCGCGGAGGGAACGCTGCGCGTCGCCGACGAGCACGGAAACCGGACCGCGGCGGACGTCGTCGTGCTGAGCCCGCCGCGCACGATTTACAAGAAATTCTCCTGTTCCGGCGAATGCCTTCTGGATTTGCCCGCGAGGAACGTGTTCTACGTCTCGCTTTCAGCCGAAGGCCGCGTTCCCGCAATCTCGGACTTCTTCGTCTCTGGCGAGGACGTGAACGTCATCATCCCGAAGGCAACTGCGGAGAACTCGGCGTTCCTCACGATAATCGCGGAGGACGAGAATTCCGGGCGCCCAATCGAGGGCGCGCTCGCGGCGGTTTACGATTCCGACGGCATGTATCTGGCCGAGGCGAAAAAAACGGACGCCGACGGAAGGGCGCGGTTCGGCCCGCTCCTGAGGGAACGCACCTACGAGGCGGACGCGGTTTATTACGAGGCGCTCGCGAACGAGTACGTCACGCTTGAAAACGACGCGGAAGCGGTGCTGGAGCTGGACGCATTCTGGGGAAACCTGAATCTCACCGCGGTTGCCGCCGATACTGGAAAGCCGGTAAGCGCGCTCTTCACAGTTGCGCAAGGAGAGGACGAATCGTCGTGCAGGGCGCCGTGCACGCTCCGTGTGAACGCATTTGCTGAAGCGAAAATAACCGCGGAGGCAGACGGCTATCTCGATTATTCGGCGGCTGAAACGCTCGCGCCGCGCGAGAAAAAGGCGCACGAAGCCGCCCTCATTCCTCTAGGCTCCAACACTACGCGCTCCGAAACCTTCCTCCGCTTCGACGGCTTGTTTGAAGCAAACGGCTCCGAGGCGAAAAAAATCTACGCGAACGGGACGTATCGCGGCCGCTTCTTTCTCATGCCCGCCGAGGGCAGCAACGCGTCGGGAATCGCCTTGCGCGTCGGCGACGAGGGAAACGTCAGCGGCTTCGGCATCGCGGACTACGCGCCTTCGCCTTCGCGCGCAGAGAAGAGCGCGTGGTACGAGCCGACAAGCGCGGGGGTATGCACGGACCTGTCGCCCGAACGCGCGAAACCGCAAGCCGGCTTGTTTAAATGGGCGGAGCTGCGCTTCGCTGGAAGCGGCTCGCGGACAATAACGTTCACTATAAAGGCTGGAAAAAATGGGACTGCTGAGGAGGAACTTCGGCTTTACTACCGCGCCTATTCCGTTAAGAACGGCAAGGTGCTGCGCGTTCCCGAGGACGGCGAACTGGAGGAAAACGAGAACGTGGAAACCAAGGCGGGCTGCTACGCCTATTCGGAAAGCGCGATTTATCCGATAGAGCGCGGGAAAGCAGCGAAACCGTCGCCAACGCCCACTCCTTCGCCTTCCCCGAGCCCGTCGCCAGTTGCGCAGTTCACGAAGAACGGCACCGTCTGGCTGGAAGGCGGGCGCGTCCGGATGGACTTCGAGGAAATCCACATGCAGGCGGATTCGATTCTTCCCGGGGACGCGCTGCCGCTGAACCTGGGCGGAAGCGAGGACTGCGAGATACAATACGCGATTCGCGGAGCCGACGAGAACTGCTTCGACTACGACGACGCGAATGCGCTGCTGATATTCAAGGCAAACGAGATGAATCCCTCGTGCGGCATAAGCGCGGCGGGAAACGCGAGCGCGCCGGACGCGACGATGGTTTTCTCTAGCGCGTGCGTTTCAGGCACGACAAGCGTGCCGATTGTGGTTGATTTCGCCGAAGCGGAATCCGTTTTCGTGGAGCCGTTTTCCGTCACGCCCGGCGACTCGACCGCGAAACTGTTCTACGTCATAAGCGAGATGCAGGCGGAAAGGAAAATGAAGGCGGACTATTCGGAGCGGGCGGCAGTAGCGAACGCCACGGAAAACGCAACTGCGAACATTACGAAAACAATCACGGGCAACGTCCTTTTCGACGGCGCGGAGGCGAGGGCTGCTGCGTGGCCGGGGCCGGACAAACTCACGATAACGGAGGGCAACGCGACGGTGCGCGAATACAACTATGAAAAGCTCGCGTCGTATTTCCAGAGCATCGGAACAGTCGGCGGCTCTTCAGTCGAGGATTGCGACGGGTTTCTTTGCTGCAGCCGCGGATGGTGCGATGGGCAGCAGTTCGGAAAGGCGTTCGAGGATTTCAAGGCGCGCGCGAAGGACGCAGCCCGCCGCAGCGCGTTCAGGCGCGCCGACGGGGAGCCCCTGCGCGCGCTGACGAACAGGCAGTTCAGGTACGTCATGGTTGCGCAGCTGCGCGAGGGCGCGCTCGGCGCCATTGAGACGAATGAAATAGCCTTCGAAAACGACAATTGCAGCCTCGAGTTGCCCGCGGTGGTGGAGGTGGCGGCGACATCGGAAGACGGCGGGAAATTCGATTACGCCGCGCGCGTCCTGGACGTTGACGAGTCCTTCGGCGCTTCTGGCGAAAAACTCTGCGGATTCCTGCAGGCGGACGGAACAACGGTACGCGCAACCGACCACGCAACTCTCGCGAGCATTTCCCAGGCGAGCCAGGAGCATGCTACGCCGGTCCAGACAGTCAGTTCCTTCGGAACGGGCATGATTTCGAAATGCAGGAACGCCGACCTGGCCTACAGGAACGCCCAGTACGCGGTGCAACTGGCTGCTGAAGCGATGAACAACAGGTGCGGCTCGGGAGCGATTCCGTTCACCGGAGGATTCAGCATAGAGGGAATGACTAAGTGCGCTTTACCTGAAGTTGGCGCGCCAGTCGCGTGCGGAAAGGTTCCCAGTGCCGCCGACGGGCTTTCCGGCTCGTTCGGCGCGTTCAAGGCGTGCCTCGCTTCCGGAATGGAAATCTGGACGTGCTACCTGGCGATGGCGGTTCCGGCAGGGGTTGCGGTGGATGCGGTGTGGACGTGCGTCGCGGGATACCACGAGGAATGCACCGCGTATTGCGGGATGCCGCCGGCATGGGGCTGCACTAGAACCGCGACGTGCGAAGCCGCCTGCACGCCCGCGACGGCGGTGTGCGCATCCGCGATGGGTGCCTTCGAAGCAGCGCTCCAGACGGTGGCGCTGCTCGGACAGGAGTGCGACAAAATCAAGGGATTCGCATGGGAGGACCCTGGCAGCCTGCTGCCGAGAAGCGCGTGGTATTCCTGCTATGCGTACGACGTCGGCTGCAAGATTCGCTGCCAGGAAAAGCCCGCCTACGTCGAAGCAACCGTGTTCGACAACCAGCTGCATTACGTGACGCGAACCGGGTTGGAGAACAACTGCGTTCCGATGGTGCCCGCGTCGCTCGGTTCCGACGCTAACGCCGCCGCATCTGCAGCAGGCAACCTGGAGGGAAGAATCGGCGGATGCGCGCTGCAGGAAATCGAAAAGGTTTACGGCAAGAATTTCATAACCGAGGCGTACGGGTACTACGATTTGCTTAACACCGCAAACAAGAACACGCTCGGCCCCATCTCCGCGGGCATCAGCAAGATTTTCACGAATCCATATATCGGCTTCGCCATCGGTTTCCTTCCCCGAATCCCGTTCATAAGCGACAGTTGGAACAACCTCGTGAACTCGCTGGGACCTGTCACGGACACGTTCAAGTTCATAAACGAGGTCACCGCATACGAGGACGTGAGGAAGTTCGTGGGCAACGTCAAAAACCTGGCGAACACGGGATTCGAAGTAACCGACGTGCTCCTCGGCCCGTGCGAAATCAAGTCGGAGAACACCGGCGAGGTTTATGCCGCGGTGAGGGCGATGACGCAGTCCCTGCCTGCGACCGCGGTCGGCGCGGACTACCTTTACGATTACATGTCGAAGTACGCGGGAGCGAGCGCGGCGCAGTCGGGCTTCTTCGGATGGCTCGACGCGCCCCAAAGCCCGGTTGCTGGCGGCGGAAGCGGGGAACCCGGAGTCTTCGAAATCCCGCCGAAGGGCTACGAGGACGCGGCGGTTTATCCCGACGAGTGCGAGGAGCCGCAGGCGGCGGGCGACAACGCGATAATGCGCTGATATTTAAAGAAAAAACACGATAGAAAATAGGTGATGGGCTTGGGTGAAACACTCAGCGGTTTTTATAAAGGCATAGAGGACAAGTGGTACGATTTCCTCGATTTCCTGCAGTCGAAGAACGTCCCCGTCTATAAGACGCTCATCGAGCCCATCGAGAGCAGGGGGATTCCTTCCCTGCCCGCGTACGCGCTGATTTTCGTCCTTCTTATCGGAGCAGTCGGTTTCGTCGCTTTCGTCACGACGGGGGGGCTCGGTCCCGGCCAGAGGACGTTTCGCGTAAGCGTTTACGGCGGAGGCGAGGCGCTCAACGGAGCGACGGTAATGATACTGAACGAGAAAGGCGAGATAATCGCCACGAATTCCACCGTCGAAGGCAATGCGTACTTCGAAAACATCGGCGCCGGCGGCGTGCTCACGGTGAAGGTTTCCAAGGAGGGGTTCGAGGCAGCCGAGAAAAGCGTGGACACGAACGCGCGCGATTCCGTGCGCATCGACTTGGAGAGCGCGGAAGTGATCGAGCCGACTCCCGAACCCGCGCCTGAAGCGGAAGAGGGGGACTGGACCGACCCGAAGCAGAATCCCGAGGCGGAATCGCTCGAGGGACGATTGATTGTCGTGCTGCGCGGCACTGCCGACAACGCGGTTGTGGGCAACGCCACTGTTCGCGTTTATAACGCGCGCGCGTCGACGCTCATCGCCGAGGAGCGCGCAGTTGGCGTGGGAAGCGTCACGTTCGAGCATCTCGAAGTGGACACGTCCGTCGTCGTGAAAGCCGAAGCAAACGGCTACCTGCCGTACGACGGCTCCTCGAAACCGATTACGATACGCCCCGGAATGAACAACGCGCTCGTTTCCATGACGAAGATAACGCAGGACAACATCAGCGACACCGCCACAGTCCGCATCAGCGTAGTGGAAAGCGGGAAACCGGTTGCGGCTGCGGCGATAAAGGTGTACCTCGTGAACAGTTCGACGCCGCTGCTCGTTGGCACCACCGATGCCGACGGCTTCTATTCCGCGGTTCTGGCTGGCGACGCCACCACCATTTACTACGCCAGCGCGACGAAGACGGGCTACTTCGTTTCCTATTCGGACTTGTTCAACCCGCCCGCGGCGCAGAACATCTACATGATTCCGATTACCGCTGAAACAGCCGCGTCGCTGTCCGTGCACGTAACCGACGAGGAGGACGACAAGTCAGTTGCAGGCGCCGCCACCATCGTATTCGGCTACTTCCCGAACCCGTCGGGCACGACGCCGTGGCCCATCAGCGAAACCGTGAGCACCAACTCCAACGGAAGCGCGACGTTCGTCGTGCCTCGCAGCAAGCCCGTGCTCGTGAACGTTTCCAAGGGCAACCGCGTAGGCACCGCCTACAAGTCGCTGGACGATTCCGCCAACCAGAGCATGGACGTCGTCCTCGCGCTGAACAACGCAACTCTCGTCGCAGCCGCCCGCGACATGATTACGAACCAGAGCATTGGCGCGTCCTTCACCGCCGACTACAACGGCACGCTCCTTTCGTCGTGCGCAAGCGCGCCGAACGGGAACTGCACGCTCGCGGTCAAGGCGAGGCGTCCCATAACGCTCAACGCGAGCGCAACTGGATACGAGCCGCGCAGCACCGAACTCACGCCGATTACCAACGAGTATCGGTTCGTTGAGGTGTCGCTCATACTGTCGGACGCGCTCAACGACTCGATTCTCGGGTTCGACGGCTTGTACGCCGCCACCAACGGGCAGAAAATCTCGTCCGCGATGCTCGGGCACACATACTATTCGCAGTATTACTTCGCGACGAGGAACGCGAACATGAGCGGCGTTTTCGAAAGAATCGGCAACGACACCGCAAGCAGCCGCGTCGCGGCAGTGACGTCCATCATGCCGCCGGCAGGATTCGCGTATTCCTCCACCTCGTTCAGCGCGCAGCCGCAGAACGGCTCCTGCTCGCCGTCGAGGAAGTGCAACTGGATTGACGCGCAGTACTACGGCGACCGCTCGCAGCTGATGAAGTTCAACGTCACGATAGACAGCGACGCGCCCGTAGACCCCGTCACGCGCAAGGCGCAACTGCGGATTAACGACCGCTCGTACGTGACGCGCCTCGACAGCTACCTGCGCAATCCCTTCGACGACGTGCTCGGGGTTGCTCCCTCGACGCCGCTTCCGTCGGGCTTCACGGCGAAGGTTTTCGAGCGCAACTACGACGTGCTCACGGAATCAACCACGTGCCAGAACGGCATCTGCCTTTCCCTGCGCTTCTGCCAGGACGGCAAGTGCGGGCCCGACTACGGGTTCAACGCAACCAGCATGCTCAACATGGAGCCCGGCGACGAGGGCTATGCGCAGCTTGAGATTGCCTACAAGGTCGAGCTGTACACGGACGCCGCCTCGGCGATGAATCTCACCTTCAACGCGGACCCGCTCTACCTGTTCGTCACCAACGTCAGCGTGCCGATACAAGGGTATAGAATGGCGCATGGCGGAAGCGGGGGCCCGCTCGTCTGCAACACGCCGGACACCTCCAAGGTAACCATAAACTCGAACTCGTTCACCCTTGATTTGAGCGCGATGACGCGCTGCAGCGACTACGTGCCGTACTCGCAGTCCGGAAGGGCGTACACGTTCACGGGCGTCATATTCGCGAAGCCGAAAACTCCCACCAGCAGGACGGACGTCACGTCGGGCTACGCCGTCGGCAGCGTCTCGACGAAGCACGAGACGTGGATGCAGATAAACAACAACAACGGCGCGTACAGCGATTACGCCGACGTCGAGGCGGTGCTGTCGCAGCCGAACAACACGCAGCCGCAGGACGCAAACCCCTTCGAGGCGGTTTACACGGGCGACTGCAGCGACCTGCAACTCCAGGACGGGACGTGCCACCACGGGCTCGTTAAAATCGCCTTCCGCATAAGCGCACAGCGCGGCCGCGGGCAGAATTCAATAGCGCTCGAAACGAACCCGTCGCACCTCCGCGTGATAAGCGCGGAACTGCGCAAGGAAGGGGAGCAGCTGCTCCCGCCGCCGATTGTCCAAGAGGGAGGATTCTCCTACGACGTCGGCGCGATGGAGCAGGGCGACGAGGTTTCTGGAACCGCCTACGCGGTCGCAGTCGGACAGGACGTCTATTCGCAACTGCGCGTGCGCCACACGGCATACGATTCCGCCGGACCGCACACAACCGAACTTTCCAAGAACGTGTTCGTGCGTTCGATACCGACTCCCGCCGACACGAACATGACGTCGTACTTCGACCCCTCTCTTGATAATTGCCGCGGACGCATCAATATTTACTTCCATCCCGAATACACCGAGGGCTACCGCCTCACGCTCGGCGACAACTGCACGGATTTGGCGATGCGCGTCACTCCCGTATTTCCCGCTGACGCCGTCACCACCGAACTGTTCAACGACGCACTAGCGACGCTCCAGTATACCGTCCTGGACGACGACGGCTCGTCGGGATGCTACGAATCCTGCAAAGCCGACGGAACGGGCTGCCGGGCGGGATTCAGCGCGGTCGTGACGAAAGGGGAGAACGTCCTGCGCTACAATTCCGAACTCGCGACGTGCCCAACTAAATTCAGGGCGCGCGCCAACGACGTGTCCTATTCCTCCGTCAAAATAAAAATAGCAATCACGGGTTCGACTGAGCACAGGAACGTCACGATACGCGTGCTGCCTGACTTGAAGTACCGCTCGCTCTTCGTCTATCCCATAGTCACGACATATTA
>PEXZ01000074.1 GCA_002763345.1 Candidatus Micrarchaeota archaeon CG08_land_8_20_14_0_20_59_11 | reverse complement strand
GGGCTCGTCGCGCTCGTGCTGCTGCTCCCGCTCGCATACGTTTTCATAAAGCGCAACATGCACCACGAGGGACAGCGCAAATCAGCGGCGATGGGATACTACCGCAACATGGCGGGCTTCCTGTCGCAGGACGGCGCGAAGCGGAAAAAGTTCGTCCAGAAGAAGCTGTGAGGCATGCCGCCCGCACTTGCGCCGCTCGCCGCCGTATTGTTCGTGACGCGAAGGAAACCGCACAAAATAAAAAGGTGAATGAATGCAACTAATCGGAATGAGCCTGTGGATTTACCTAATGCTGCTGGCGCTGGGGCTGCTGGGCGTCCTGCCCTTCCTCATACGCAAGAAGCACTGCTCGGAAATGCTGAAGATGGCGCTGTTCCTCGCGCTCTTCGATTTCGCCTTCGAGAACGCGGGCGCGCTGCAGGGTTACTGGTATTCCAGCGGAAGCGCGCTGCCGCTGCTTGCGGTGCCAATCGAGGTGTTCATCATCGCCCTCTGCGCGGGTTCCGCGTACGCCCTCGTCTTCCCCCGCAAGTTCGACTGGCAGCTCGGCATCGCGTCGAGCCTCGTCATCGCCGCGGCGGGCACCGCGATAGAGGCGATGCTTGTCGGCGCGGGAAACCTGCACTACGCCGGCGGGTGGACGTCGTACCATGCCTTCGCCTCGTATTTTGCCGTGTTCCTCGCAATGGGACGCGTAAACGAACTGCTTGCGTAATGTGATAATATGAACGAACTCGAAAAACTGTTTGCCTCGGGGAAGACGGTCGTCGTCCAGACCGCGCCGTCGGTGCGCGTCTCGCTCGGCGAGGAATTCGGGCTGAAACCCGGCACCGACGTTACCGGGCGCACCGTAGCCGCGCTGCACATGCTGGGCTTCAAGTACGTCTTCGACACCGACTTCGGAGCCGAGGCTACGGTGCTGGAGGAGTCGCAGGAGCTTCTGGAGCGGCTTGAGAAACAGGAACGCCTGCCGCTGCTGACGTCGTGCTGTCCCGGCTGGACGCGCTACTGCCTCAAGATGTTTCCCGGCCTCGAGGGCAACCTTTCCGAAGCCAAGTCGCCGCAGCAGATGCTCGGCGCCATTGCGAAGACGTATTTCGCGAAGAAAATCCGAAAATCCGCGGGGGACATCGCAGTTGTTTCCATAATGCCCTGCTTCGCGAAGAAGCTCGAAGCGAAGGAGCGCGAGCGCGAGATAGCGGGCGCGACTCAGGACGTGGACCGCGTCATAACGACGCACGAACTGGCGCAGCTGCTCAAGAGCAAGGGCATAGACCTGCGGCGCCTTCCGGACGAGGCGTTTGACAATCCCCTCGGCGTCGCGGGCGGGGCGGGCGCGCTCTTCGGAGTCACCGGCGGCATAGCGGAGGCGGTGCTGCGCACGGCGTACTACACGGTGACCGAAGGCACGCTTCCCCGTTTCGAATCCAACATGCGCCCCTCCCTAGGGCAGATAAAGGAGCTCTCAATGATGCTCGGCGAGCGCGAGGTGCATCTCGCGATAGTGCAGGGCTACCGGGACGCTTCCGTTATATGCAAGCGCATCCTCGAGGAGAGGCGCAACGGCGTGCGCTCGCTCGATTTCGTCGAGGTGCTGGGATGCATCGGCGGCTGCGTCGGCGGACCCGGGCAGCCCGACACCGTCGAGGGGTCCGTGTTGTCGCGCGCCGCAGCGCTGCACGAGCACGACAGGAAGCTGCCGTTCCGAGACGCGCACAACAACCCCGCGGTAAAGGAGACGTATGCCGCGTTGTTCGGGAAACCCGGAAGCGGAAAAGCGAAGAAGCTGCTGCATCGGAGCGAGCGCGACTACGAGGAGATAATGGGCACGTTGACGTGAGGGGGGAGAAAAATATGGGATTTGCATTCGAGTTTCCGCTTTCCAACGCGGAGGAAAACGTACGGCTTGTAGTTTATTCCGCAGCCGCGTTCCTCGTGCCGTTCCTGCTTGAAGGCCCGCAACTGCTCGTCGGGACGATCGTGAACGCGATGCTCGTGCTGGCTGCGCTGGACTTCCGAGATTCGCGCGTCCTGCCCGTGATTTTCCTGCCCAGCGTGGCGGCGCTCTCGCGCGGCGTCGTATTCGGGCCGTTCACGCCGTTACTCGCGGTGATGATGCCGTTCATATGGGCGGGTAACGCCGCGCTCGTATTCGGAATCAGGAGGCTGGTTTTAGCAGGCATTAACGCCCCCTCCTCAGTCGCAGTTGCGGCATGCGCGAAATCCCTCACGCTGTTCGTTCCCGCGTACGTGCTCGTCTCCGCCTCCATCCTTCCTTCCCTGTTCCTCGGCGCCATGGGCATCGTGCAGCTCGTCACCGCCATCATCGGCGGCGCGCTGGCGCTGCTTGTTTGGCGCGTTCAGCGGAACGCGCCCGGCTGAACGGAAACGCTTTAATGGGCGGCTCGCGCAAATTGCTTCGGGATGAACCTGCACTTTGCGAGCCTCGTCGACGGCGACTCGTCCGCCTATCCACGGAAGCGTTCCTCCGTCCTGTTTCTGTGCGGCTGCCCCCTTGCGTGCGAATTCTGCCCGCATCCCGAACTTCTTGAAACCGCGTCCTGCGGCGAGGAGCCCACGTCTTTCTTCGCCCGCCATTTGGCAGAGACGAAGCCGGATGCGGTCGTCTTCGCGGGCGGAGAGCCGCTCATGCAGGGCAATGCGCTGCACGAGCTTTGCATGCTGCTCGCAAAGCAGCAGCGCCTCTCAGTCAGGATAGACACGTGCGGCTACTATCCGGAGGCGCTCGCGGACCTTCTGCCCTTCCTCTCGTACGTTTCTCTGGACATCAAGACGCGGCTGCGGCAGAGGGACTACGCCGAGATTACCGGGTTCGAGGGCAATCCCGAACTCCTGCTCAGCAACGTGCTGCGCTCCCTTGCGTTTCTGGAAAAGCTCGGCAGCCACGTGTTCAAGGAATTCCGCTTCACAGTTGTCGAAGGGGAGAACGACGGCGCGGTCGAGGAGGTGGCGAAATACGTCGCGCCCTACTGCGACCGCTTCCTCGTAGTCGGCGATGATAGGAACAAGTCGCTTCCACTTGCGCAAGCCGCCCGCAAGCACGTCCAGAACGTCGCGCTGCGCACGCCGCAGGGCGAGGAAAAGGTTTTCTGAGGTATTTTTAAAATTTTCCGTGCAGTATTACCTAATGGATTCCGGCTCGCTCCCGTTCGTCCTGTTCGCAATCGCGGCAGCCTACTGGCTGAACGACAAGGGGCACATAGCCGACGCGGACTGGCTCCTCTTCCTTTTCGTGCTAATCGCCATACTGTGTTAGCGCAACGCTTTAAACAACCGACTTCCAAACTACCTGCAGTGATGAAACTGTCCCAGACCGAGTTCGCAAGAACTGTGACGAACGGAGTAGCTTCTGATGAAAAACTAATTAGGAGAGCATGGCGGAAGCCGCCTCCTCGATTGTGCGGACGCCCCGCCGAGATGGCGTTCAGGAACTCATCCGAGCGTCGCCTTCTTGTTTTTTAGATTTTACAACTTCCAACTATTTTTTTCTTCTTTCACTCCCCTCCAACAGCTCCGCGCGATTCAGCAAATCCAAAAGAACTTCTGGCGAAAGACCCGCAACAGTGGTTTTTCCTTTACATCCTTTTGCGATATTTATTAACAACTTCCTCGTAGCAGAAGCATCGGCCAATGGCTCGCATCGCGAGGACAATAACAAGGCGAGGGGCTCGTGATAAGCGGCGTTCAGTCCAGGCACTAATTTAGACACGTATCCGCTCCTTACCAGTTTCTTTGCATTCCCGTATATCTCCTCCCTAGTCGGTTTCAATTCTTCACCTCATGTTCCTATTTTTCGGGTTCGCTTTATCGATTCCTACGCCAGCATCGCGGCTGCGGCTTCCTCTATGTTCCGAACGCCCCTAACGGTCATGTTCCAGTTCGTCTTCGTGTAGTTGTCCAGGTCCACCTGCTTGGGAACGTAGTAAACCTGCTGGACGTAGAACCCCGGCGCAACCTCCTGCTGCTCGACGTGCTGCTCGTAGTACGTCAGTATTTCCTCGCCCTTGGGAACGAGGAAGAGCGTGACGCCGTCCTTCGCCGCCGCCTCCGCCTTTTCAAGCACGCCTCCGACGAATCCGATTCCGCCGTCGGGTTCTATGGTGCCCGTCATCGCCACGCTCCTGTTTACGAAGTTGCCGGAAAGCGCGGACATCAGCACAACTGTCATCGCCCCGCCCGCGCTGGGACCGCCGACGAGGTTGCTTTCATTGCCGAACGTTATGATGACGTCCCTGTCGCCGAGAGCGATGCCCGTGCGGTTCTGCGCGACGCGCACCGCAGTCTCGGCGGACTGCTGCGTATCGGGCTCGACGAACGGGTTCGTATTGACGAGCACGCGGCCGCGCCCCTTGGAAATCTCGACCGAAACGTGGCTCACTACGCCCTGCATTGTGTCGCCCCGCACCGCGAGGACGCGCGCTGAGGCGAACAGGCTTTTTTCCTCGGGCAGGGGCTGGAGCGTCGGCGCAACCGTGAGTCCCGTCGGAGAGGCGGGGTTCGCAATAAGGTAGCCGACAAAAGCTCCGCTCGCGAACGTGAGCAGCATTATCGCCGCAGCCAGAACCCACTCGTTCCGCCTGGCGTAGTAGCGCGCCATGGATATGTTTTGTCGCAAGGGATTTTAATTCCATCCCCCTTCGTCGTTTATGCGCAACTTCTTCGAGGCGGTTCTTCTCGCCGCAGCCACGTCGCTTCCCGAAAAAGCCGAAAAAATGCCGCGCGGCGCGGGAAAAACGCGCGTTTGCTGAAAAAATTGCGGTTGCGCGGCGATTGGTCATACGGCGGGACGAAGGACTTTTTGGGAAGCGCGGAAGCGGCGAAGCAGTTCGCAAAGTATTAAATGCGTTCCTTCATTACTTTCCTCGGTGGGGATGCGGGATGCGTTACGCTGATTCTGGGGTGGACCGAAACGTGCGGGAGCGCGCCAAACTAGGCGTGAGCGTATTCGGAAGCGCGGGATTCAAAACGCCGTTCAACGCCCTTGTTCCCGTTGATTCCAAATCCTATTACTCGTTCTGCACTGACGGCGTCGGCACGAAATGCATGGTTGCGCAGTTGGCCGACAAGCACGGCGGCATCGGCATCGACGCGGTCGCTATGGTTGCGAACGATACGATACGCTGCGGCGCGCGTCCAGCCGCCCTCGTGGACGTCATCGACATCCGCAAAACCGAGGAGCATCTGCTCAGGGTGCTTCTGCGTTCGATTGCCGAGGGCGCGAGGCAAGCGGAGTGCGCCGTCGTGGGCGGCGAAACAGCGGATTTGGGCGAGATGGTCGGCGGAGTCGGCGCCAATCCCTACAACGTCAACTGCTCGTGTGTCGGTTTCGTCGGCAAAAAGGACGTCGTGCTCGGAAACAAACTGAAGGCGGGGGACGTCGTCATCGGCTTGCGCTCGTCGGGAATCCACAGCAACGGCTTCTCGCTCGTGCGCCGCGCCCTGTTCAGCCAGTGGGGCGGCAGGTTCAACGCGCATGACAAACCGGAGGCGCTAAAAGGGAAGACAGTTGCGGAGGAGTGCCTGAAACCAACCCGCATTTACGTGAAAAGCGTTTTGAAGGCGATGAAAAACGCGGACGTCAAGGCGGCGGTTCATATTACGGGCGACGCTTACGTGAAGTTCGACAAACTCTTCGCATTCTCGAAGGGCGTCGGCATTCGTTTCGACAACTTCAAGCCGCAGCCAATCTTCGCGCTCGTGCAGGAGTGCGGAAAGGTGCCCGGCGACGAGATGCTCAAGACGTTCAACATGGGCTGGGGCTTCGCGTTAATCGCGCCGAAAAAAGAGGAGGACAAGCTGCTTTCGCTGCTGAAAAACGAAGGCGCGGAGAAAATAGGCGAGATTACGGCGAAGGCAGGCGTCGTCGAGGCTTTCTGGAAAAACAAGCACATTACGTTGAAAAGGTGATTTCATGTTGTACCGCGTCGAAGTCCGCTACAAGAAAGGCGTCCTTGATCCCGAGGGCAACGCCGCGCTCGATGCCCTGCGCTCGCTCGGTTTCAAGGCGGACGCAGTTGCAACCGCGAAGGTTTATCTGATTGAGACGTCGTCTTCCCAGAAGGACGTCGAGGAGATGTGCCGCAAACTTCTCGCGAACCCCATCATACACGACTGTTCGGTGAGCAAGGCTTGATTGTGCCGATAAGCAAGCTGTCGGATGCCGAGCTGGTCAGGCTCAGCAGGGAAGGGCAGCTGTCGCTCTCGCTCGAGGAGATGCACGAGGTTAAGAAATACTTCGCGTCGCGGAAGCGCGAGCCGACGGACGTCGAACTGGAGGCAGTCGCACAGACGTGGAGCGAGCACTGCGGGCACAAGACGTTCAAGGGCGTCTTCCTCACGAACGAGGGCGAAGTGAAAAACATCTTCAAGACGTACATCGCAGCTGCGACGAAGAAGGTCGGCGCGCCGTGGTGCTTCTCCGTTTTCGAGGACAACGCCGGCATAGTCGAATTCGAGGACGACTGGCTGCTTTCGTTCAAGGCGGAGACGCACAACCACCCGTCGGCGCTGGAGCCGTTCGGAGGAGCTGCGACTGGCGTGGGCGGCGTAATCCGCGACATACTCGGCGCGTGGGGTGATCCGATTGCGAACACGGACATCCTTTGCTTCGGCCCGCTTGACTTTCCCGATTCGAAGCTTCCCGCGGGAACGAAACGTCCGCAATACATCCACGACGGCGTGATTTCGGGAATCCAGACGTACGGCAACAACATGGGAATCCCGACTGTCAACGGCGCAATCTACTTCGACGAATCCTACGTGGGCAACCCGCTCGTGTTCTGCGGTTGCCTCGGCATGCTGAGGAAGAAGCACTACGTTCGGAAAACCAAGTCGGGCGACGTGGCGCTTCTTGTCGGCGGAAAAACGGGCAGGGACGGAATCCACGGCGTCACTTTTGCGTCGGTGGAACTGCATGAAAAATCCGAGGAAACGTCGCGTTCTGCTGTGCAGATAGGCGACCCGATTGAGGAAGAAAAAATAAAACGCGCGATGCTCCGCGTGCGCGAGGCGGGGCTCGCTTCAGGCACAACCGATTTGGGCGGAGGCGGGCTTTCCTCGGCTGTTACGGAAATAGCTCAGCGCACGGGCGGCATCGATGTGCACCTCGACAACGTGCCGCTGAAGTACCCGATGAGCGAGGCGTGGGAAATCTGGATTTCCGAGTCGCAGGAGCGCATGCTTCTTACCGTTCCGCCGCAGAACCTGGACCGAGTTGTTTCGATATTCGAGTCCGAGGAAGTCGAAGCGGTGCCAATCGGCATCTTCAATTCCTCCGGAAAGCTGCGCATCAAGTACAAAGGGCAGATTGTCGCGGACTTGGACCTCGCGTTCATGTTCGGCTCGTCGTTCGTGCAGAAAACCGACGCGCGGGCGGTGCAGAAGAAGCACGAAGAGCCGCAGTTCGAGCAGCCGAGTGATTTGTCTGCGGTGCTGCTGAAGATTCTCGGCATGCCCAACGTCGCTTCAAAACGCCGCGTAATCCAGAAGTACGACCACGAGGTGAAGGGCAACACCGTCATCAAGCCGCTGCACTGCTTCGGTCCCGGAGACGCGGCAGTGCTGAAGCCGCTCGACGGCTCGTGGAAGGGCGCGGTCCTTTCGAACGGATTCAACCCCGAATACGGGAAAATCAGCGCCTACTGGATGGCCGCGTCCGCAATCGACGAGGCGATTCGCAACAACGCCGCCGTGGGAGGCAGGCGCTTCGCGATACTCGACAACTTCTCCTGGGGTTCGCCGCAGAAGCCCGAGAACGCGCTCGCCCTGCTAGACGCGTGCCGCGCCTGTTATGATTTCGGCGTCGCTTTCAACGCCCCATTCATCTCGGGCAAGGACAGCCTCTACAACGAGTCGCCGCTCGGCTCAATCGCGCACACGCTCGTAATAAGCGCCCTCGGCATAGCGCCCGACGTGCGCAAGTGCGTGACGATGGACGTGAAAAAGAACGGGAACGCGCTCTATCTCGTCGGCGAGACGAAGCGGGAGTTCGGCGGTTCGCACTATTATAAGTCGATGGGCTTCCTAGGGGCGTCTGTGCCGCAGGTTGACAAGGAAAAGGCGCCGCGGATTGTTTCCGCACTGACCGCGGCGATTGACGCGGGCTGCGTCCGCTCCTGCCACGATTTGAGCGAGGGCGGCTTGGGCGTCGCGCTGGCGGAATCGTGCTTCGCGGGCGGCTTGGGCGCGTCAATCGAGCTGCCCAATGGCATGCGCCCCGACCTCTTCCTGTTCAGCGAGTCGAACACGCGCTTCCTCGTCGAGACGGAGGACGAAAATGCGCTGAAAAAACACTTCGCAGGCTTGCCTCTTCTGCGTCTGGGCGACATCGGCGGCAACCGGGTGAAGGTAAGTGCCGAAGGAAAAGTGATTGTCGATGCGGCTGTCGAGGAGCTGCGCGACGCGTGGGAGGGCGTTCCGCGATGAAAGCCTGCGTCATGCGCGCGCCCGGCACGAACTGCGATTCCGAGATGGTGCGCGCCCTGAAGGAGGTGGGGTTCGACGCGCCGCTCGTGCACATCAACGACGTCCTGCGCGAGAAAAACCTGGCGCAGTACGACGCGCTCGTGTTCCCTGGAGGGTTTTCCTACGGCGACTACATACGCTCGGGCGCAATCTGGGGCAAGAAGTTCGTCGCAGTTCTGAAGAACGAGCTGCGCGATTTCGTCGCTGCGAAAAAGCCGATTCTTGGCGTGTGCAACGGCATGCAGGTGCTCGTCGAAGCGGGGATTCTTCCGCGCACGAGCGACTATCCCGAGGCTGCCATGGCGAGCAACGCGTTCGGATACCGCTGCATGTGGACGTGGCTGCGCGTCGAGAAAAACGTCTGCGGCACGGCGGGGCTTTAC
>PEXZ01000082.1:8028-8487 GCA_002763345.1 Candidatus Micrarchaeota archaeon CG08_land_8_20_14_0_20_59_11 | reverse complement strand
GCTTAGTTTGCGGCCCGATGTGTGGGGAGCCCAGAGGGGTGAGGCCCGGCTAACCGCCCTGTTCGTGCTGTGCTGTTCAATGCAAACTGTTGGCGCGGCGGCGACGGCCCTGGAGGACGATGCTTGGGCACTCGCCGACCTGTTCACAGCCGACCCCACACTCGGGGGCCGGTGCGACGATACGGTACTGGAGCAGCTTGTGCCAGAGGGCGCGGTACTCGAGCCGCGCACGCTCACGGCAACGGTCGAGTTGAGTTGGAAGTTTGATTTTGTGCAACCGTAGGAGGTAGGTAGGCTATGCCAATTTGGATAGGCGTGGAGCAGGAGGCTAATTTCGGGGTCGACCCAGCAGGCACCCAGCAGTACATGGACTTTACCCGGTTGACGCTGGACGCTCCGCCAACACCCGACATCGTATATCCTGGCGCATCGGGCCGGGCGGAGGAGCTTGCGGTGCCA
>PEXZ01000082.1:5925-7573 GCA_002763345.1 Candidatus Micrarchaeota archaeon CG08_land_8_20_14_0_20_59_11 | reverse complement strand
AATAGAGTTCCCTGTGGCGGGGATTGACGTGACAGGCCGGGTGAGGCTTGCCTTCAAGACGCAGGCCGAGTACACGCGGTTCTGGGGAGGCGCTGAAGGTCCCAGCGAGACCACCGCAGCGACCTTCGCCATAGTGGAGACCTTGACCTACAGCGCCACACGTACCCTGACGATAACGTGTAGCAAGGCCAAGTGGACACGCATTGCCACGCCCATCACGGGACGTGACCGCATCCGGCAAGACCTCGAGTTCCAGGCGTTGTGGCATACCACCGACGATGTAATCAATGTCGCGGTCAAGAACGCACAGGCCAGCTACGCATAAGGAGGGCCCAATGACTGACCAGAAGCAAATGCTCCTAGCCCTGCTCGGGGGCACGGATTACCGCGAACAGGTTGACCTGATGGAGGTTGGCTATCCCCATACGGTGACAGTCCGGCCCCTGAGCGACGGTGAGGTGACACAGGTACAATCGATGTTGCTCGCAGGGATGGAGGGCGCGCCCGACATTTTGACGGGGGCCATGTCCATCGATGTGAAGGACGCTGGCAAGTTCACCGAGCAGATGCGTCGGGCCGTGGCGATGGCGGTTGCCCTGGCACTTACCCACTCGGGTATGGCCTGGACAGTCGACGAGGTACAGTCCCTTCCCGCGAGTGTCGTGACGGCTCTGGCAAGTGTGGTGTACCGGATAAGCGGCATGATGATATCCCTGGCCCCTGGAGGCGGCACGGCACAGCCCTTTCGTGGAGGAGCTGGCCCGAGCGCAGGGCTTTCGGATGCTCCTTCTAGCACAGGCGGGGATACCCCCGCGGGCAACTCAGCCTGAGTTGACGCCCCTGCAGCGCATCGTACTTCACCGGGCGCTTGAGCTACAGCTTGGCATGGGAGCCGAGAATAGCGAGGAAGGGTAGGTATGGCGACCATACAAGTTATCCTCGACGCTACCGACCGCCTGACCCCCGTGCTCCGTAATACAGGCTCTACGCTGAGTTCTTGGGGGAGCCGGATGCGCGCCACGGGCACGAGTATCAGCATGGGCCTGACTATTCCCCTCGGCCTGGCGGCCCAGGCGCTGGGTCAGCTAAACGAGGCGGCGGGCAAGCTCCAGATACAGGACAGTTTTCAGCGGGTGGCGACCCAAGCAGGGCTGTCCGCCGAGGGGATAATGGCGGCCTTGAGAGGGGCCTCCGCAAGCACCATCTCAGAGACGAACCTCATGCTGGCCGCAAACAGGGCGATGGCCCTCGGTGTCGCCAAGAGCACAGATGATTTCGTGAAGCTCATGGAGATAGCCCGCGATAGGGCCCGTGTCATGGGCCTCAGCACCTCGCAAGCCTTCAACGACATCGTGACGGGCCTGGGCAGGGCCTCCCCGCTCATCCTGGACAACCTCGGCCTCGTTGTGCGCGTGGGTGAGGCAAACGAGGCCTACGCCCGACAAATAGGCAAGGTATCGACCCAGCTCACCGTGAAGGAGCAGAAGCAGGCCCTCGTAAACTACGTGATGAAACAGGCGGAGGAGACCATCGACAGGACCAGTCTGGCCACCAGGACGCAGGCGGAGGACTATGCGGCGGTAAGGGCGGAGATGGAGGATACGGTGTACACCATGATGCGGGGACTACTTCCTGCGCTGAACGCCGT
>PEXZ01000082.1:5731-5873 GCA_002763345.1 Candidatus Micrarchaeota archaeon CG08_land_8_20_14_0_20_59_11 | reverse complement strand
ATGGGCTTGCTTGGTGCAGCGCTTGGCCCAATGCTAACGGGCCTGGGGATGCTGGCCAACATGGCCGGCGGTACAATCTCGATATTCTTGCGCCTTGTACCTGTACTGCAACTCGCTTCGCGGGCGATGGTGGTGTTTGGGG
>PEXZ01000082.1:5011-5711 GCA_002763345.1 Candidatus Micrarchaeota archaeon CG08_land_8_20_14_0_20_59_11 | reverse complement strand
CTGACCGGGGGCCTGGGGATACTCCTTGCCGGGGGCGGTGCGCTTGCCGCATGGCTCATGTCCCGCAATCGGGGTGGTGGAGCAACGGCGGGGCCGTCTACTTGGCAACCGACATTTGATATTGACATCAACAACCCAGTAATGCAAAGCGCCGACGATGCACGGCGCTTCGGACGCGAGGTGAGTGAGCAGACGAGCCGTGCGCTGAGGGGGTTGTAATGGCAACGCTCGCTGTTCAGGTGTACGACGGCAATAACTGGCAGGCTGTGGAGGCAACGGAGGCTGTCGTGGTCAACCGGGTGGGCCTTGCGGAGGCCCGGCTCCTTGTGCCCGCGGCTAGCTTGGCGACGAGGAGCTTGCTCCGCAGCGGGCGCGAGGCGCATATCACGCTATCCGAAGGCGGATACGCTATGCGCTTTGCGGGCTACCTGGAGAACCCGAGCGTGGCATCCGTGGCCCCCGGCCAGATGGATTTGGACGTATCTTGCGTCGGGCTCGAGGCCGGGGCTTCCTGGAGGAATATCTTCAGCAAGACGTATCCAGACACGCTCGAGGTAAAGGAGCCGTTCCGTACTCAGCCCCTTGGCGAGTACGGCTTCGACAGCTACGTCGACCAGGACTATCCCGACACGAACTTCGGGGGGGCTGCGACGTTCAAGGTGAGTAACATACCGGGTGACCTCCGCCGGGCCTTTCTGAA
>PEXZ01000082.1:2969-4862 GCA_002763345.1 Candidatus Micrarchaeota archaeon CG08_land_8_20_14_0_20_59_11 | reverse complement strand
ACAGCGAGGCACGGGGCCTGTACTATCTAAAGGGCCTGACCTGGAACAATCAGCCTGCGACGGAGGCCAAAGCCTGCGCCACGGCGCTCGTGGGCCAGGCCAGGGGCCTGAACGAGATGCAGTTCCACGTATGGGACATTACCGAGCTTGTCCAGCGGTGGGTCGATGGTGACATCCCAAACTACGGGGTGATGTTGAAGGCCTCCGAAACAGACAAGCGGACGGACAGCAAGGAGTTCAGGTCTTCCGAGACGGCGTCGGGGTTACTAGCCCCCATCCTCACGGCAACCTTTGTGCGGGCTATACCCTACAGCGAGGCTATCAAGGACATCTGGAGAGCGGCGTGGCCCGAAATCAACACGAGCAAGGTGCCTGCTACGTCGCAGACATTCTCTCAAACCCTTGCGCTAACCTACACCTCGCTGACGAAAGCTACGGAGCGGCTGCTTGCACGGCTCGAGGGCTACTCGTGGTGGCTCGAGTGGAATGGCACTACCACCTATCTACGAGCCGAGAAACGGGGCTATACTACCACAGGCAAGACACTCCAGGAGCAGGACGTGTCGGGAACCTACGAGATGGAGGCCACGAACCCCGACCCCCGTAACGTCATCATCGTGTTGGGAGGAGCAGGCGACGGCAACGAAGGCGAGGAGGTCGATAGGGGAGACAACGAGCCGACGCTCCCCGTGAAGGCGGTTGCCTTCGACAGCGCGAGCATGGCGTACTACGGTACACGGCCCTACATCGTGGAGAAGCCTGGCGCACAGACCTTCGAGGAGGCCGACGCCCTTGCGCGGACGGAGCTTGCGGCGCGGGCCAGGGAATACTTCAAGATACGGTTCTCGAGCACGGACTACGCGCTCCAGGTGGGGCAAAAGGTTACCGTCTCGCTTGCTTGCCCTGGCATTGACGGTGTAAACTACCGTAATGGGTATGCTGTGGAGGAGATTGAGGATACCTACAGCCGGGGACGGCTTGTGAGACTCGTTACCCTGAAGGAGGTCCCCATTGGCGATTAGGCTTGAGCGCAGCCGGGATATGGGAGGCTCGCTCCACGAGGTCGTGGGCCGCATCGAGCAGGTGGAGCGATGGATACGCGAGGTGTACCTCGCCTCGCCTGTACTCCGTGGCATGGCCGGAGCCGGGAGCCTCTCCGCCGCCCTGCTACGGCGCGGTGTCCAAGCGTATCGGACAAGCGCACAGTTTACGACCCCAGCGTGGGATGGGGTCGCGTGGCAAGCGTTCTACATCCTGTTCGCTGACGGTACACGGGAGAGCCTGGACGCCGGCTCCATCACGGCTCTGAACGACAACCCCTATTACCTGTTCTGGCTCAACGGCGAAAGCGCGCTGCAGAATACTCAAGCCTACGACGAGGTGCTGGGGGAGGAGCGCGCGCTCGTCGCCATCGTGCAACGTCCCCCGGCAGCGCACAATCCTACGACGCAGAAACCGTTCGTCCACACCTTTACGGGCCTCGGTGAGGCGGTGCATAGCGGCGTAATCTCCGCCAATGCGATACTGGCTGACCATATCCAGGCCCTATCCATCACGACGGGAAAGATAGCGGCGGGGGCCGTGGAGACAGAAAAGCTGGCTGCGGGGGCGGTTATAGCAGCAAAGATAGCGGCGGGGGCCGTGGAGACAACGAAGTTGGATGCCGGAGCGGTGACGTCGGACAAAATCACGAGTGGACAGATAATAGCCAAGGATTTCCGCACAGCGGAGAACGTGGGCGAGGTAGGGGGGCCGGCGGGGATACGGTTCAACGCCAACGAGATAGCAGGGTACAGCGGAGGAGCGACGAAGGAGTTCTACTTGGAGGCGGCGAGCGGCAAGGGTTACTTTGGTGGTGGGGCCGGTTGGCTTGATGGGAGCGGGCTTACAATC
>PEXZ01000082.1:0-2467 GCA_002763345.1 Candidatus Micrarchaeota archaeon CG08_land_8_20_14_0_20_59_11 | reverse complement strand
CGGTGAACAGCCACAGCCACACGAACCCCAGCACAGGGGGGCCCAGTGATACTGCAACTGTTCCGACTGGCACCCACACTCACACGAATCCGAGCACGGACCAGTCAACTGGTAGCATATCCGTCTCGACCTATCAGCACGACCACGGCGGCTACACGGGGTACTCCAGCCCCGCCGACCCACACAGGCATATCATCGGGGCGGATAGCAGTAGTGCTGGAGTGAGTGGTTCCACGCACACACACCCGCAGGGGAGTACGGGAGCGCCAAGTGCGACGGTATCGGTTGCCTCCTACGTGCATACCCATACGCAGTCCGATACTGGTAGCACCTCACCAGGTACAAGCTCCGACGGCAGCCATACACACGATGTAACTGCGCAGACCCCTGGAAGTGGTATCATAGTTCATTGGATGGCGATGGAGGTGTAGCATGGACGAACGATTGACAATCGAAGAGACGACGGTACAGCTTGTTCAGCTTCTCCTAGCCGAGGCAAGGGAGCTGGGCGAGCGGTGCGAGCTGCCGCCACTCGAAGCAATGGTGGCGCGGCTGTACCTGGAGGTGCTCAAGGTACACTCCCACTGCGACAAGCTCCAAGAGGCGATTGACAAGATGCTGGCCGAGGGATATGTCAAATGATATGGCAAGATGCACTCTGGCTAGCTCAATGTATTGGGGTAGCGGTTTGGCACATCGTAGTCTTGCCAGCGCTCGTGGTAATTGTAATTGAGCTGAGGAGGCTAAGAAAGGGCTATGAGGAGACAAAAGGCCGATAAGAGGGCAGGGTCTGACCGCGGTGCCGGCTACGTGACGGTCGTGCTCGACCATGCCACAGGTGGGGCCTCCATAGGCTACGACAACCTGCTCCCCGCCGAGCTCCTAGGCCTCGCCGCCCTGCTGATGAGGCAGGCCCAAGCGCTCGCGTTGGAGCGGGCCAGGGCGGAGGGCCGTGAGGAGACGAGGAAGGTAGACGATGGAGCTGGATAGACAGGCCCTCATCCTGTACCGCGGGCGTGTCCGCGACCTGGCAACCTACGCTATCGAGACGGGGCGGACGGAGGAGCTTGCCCTTCAGCTCCTCGACTGTCAGGGCAACGTGCTCGACCTGTCGCAGTACACGGGCTTCGAGCTGCTTATCGTACACGAGGGCAGCGAGGCAAGCTACAAGTCGAGCCTGCCCTCTCCCCGGCTCGTGCGGTGCGGGCCGCCGGGGGAGGGCCTGCTCGTATTCTTCCCCGAGGCTACCACGTATGCTACGGTAGGCGGGTACGACCATCGCCTCAAGGCGTGGAGCGCGGACGTGCGGCTCGGCAACGCCGAGGTTCCCCTGCTACTGAAGGACTGCCAGGATGCCGCTGTAACCTTGGCCCGGTACAAGCATTTCAAGCTCCGCATCGAGCACGGGGCCAATCCCGTAGACGAGTACCCCAGCGACGGGGCAAGTCCACGGCTCGTCCGAGCGGGTTCCCCTGCGGAGGGCCTACTCGTGTTCTACCCCGAGGCCACCACCTACGAGGACGATGCGGTACACGAGCACTCTTTGTACGCCTACTATGACATGGATAAGACACAGTATGACCTCTACAGCTACCACTGGATTTTCACCCTGGAGGCTGAGTGATGGCGATAGCACCCTTTTCGTTGAAGTTGTGGTATAATTAAGGAGGAGAGGAGCACTATGTACAAGGATATACTGACAATCCATAGGGACAGTGTGGCGGTGGTGGACGGTACAACGCCGCCAGGCAGCACAGATGCGGCATGGGTCGCCAATCCGCATCCTATGTGCTGGATATGCCGTATCGTCGTTTCCGCTAGCTTTGTCGGCGGTACGGCCCCCACGGTGAGTATCCGCCCCTACCTGCGCGACGGAACTACGGTCGTTAAGCTCGACCTTTGTACCTACAGTACGGGGGTCTGGGTATTCGACCTCGCAGTGCGAGGATGGGACGTGCTCATGTACGTAGAGTCCGTGGGAGGCACGCCCGACTCGTTCGATATTGACATAAGCCGCCAGTGGATTAACGACTAGGAGGTCACGGGTATGAACATCGTGGAGAAGCCACGCCTGGAGCTTCGCAAGTCGCTCCTGGGTAGCATCCTGGCCCGCAAGATGCGCGGATGGTATGTCCCGGCCCACACGTCCGACGGCCTGTCGGAGCTGACGGCCTTGGGCTGGCAGTCGCTCACCGCCAGCGGTGCTATGCGTGTCCGAAGCATGGGGGCGGAGAACGATAACGGGCCTGACAACAAGCAGGCGGTTCGTAATCTGTCCACGAATCCGAGCATGGAGACGAACCTGGGCGGATGGACTGAATGGAAGACTGCCACAGGCACAACAGAGAGGTCAAGCGAACGGGCATACAAGGGTAGCTATTCCTTGAAGGTCGTAATGACCGATTCTACGGATGCTGATCAGATAGTTATCCGTTACTCTGATATTCCAATAGAAGCGGGCAAAACC
>PEXZ01000061.1 GCA_002763345.1 Candidatus Micrarchaeota archaeon CG08_land_8_20_14_0_20_59_11 | reverse complement strand
TCCAGAAGCGGCTGCCCGATGAACAGGAACGCGAGCGCGAGCCCGCCTGCCACAAGTGCCGCCTTGTCTGCAGCGTGCCTCCGCTGTTTTTCGCTGAAGTCCTTCGTAAGCGTCAGGAACGGAATCACGCTCGACAGCGGATTCATGATGACGAACAGGATTGCGAACGCGGTGAGGAACTGCTCCAACATAGCGGAGAGAATAGCGCGGAAAGGCTTTTATTCCAATATCTCGACGGCGTCAACGATTCCGTCCCCGTCTTCGTCGAAGCCCTGAACAACGTGGGCAAGCGACTCGTTGTCGAAGAGGTTGCCTTCGTCCATCCGCGCCGATTTTTTGAGCAGGGCGAGAACAGCCACGCGCGTGGCATTATGGTCGGCACCCGCAAGGACGAGCATTTTCTTTCCGGCATGGAACTGGCTTTCGACAAGCTCCACAACGCCGACCCCTTCGCCGTAGGTTTTGCGGGAGAGGGACGACTTGACCGCGAACGTTTTTTCATCAAAGCGGATCGGAAGCGCGGCGTTTGCCTCGGAAACCAGCATGTTGACCTTTGGTCCTCCCACCAGCAGGAGATTCCCGCGCCTGTGGCTGTCGCGCACCTCGGTGTCGAGCAGATACAGCGGGGGCGCGAACGAAGCGAACGAACCGAGAAGCATCGCCAGCTCGATTGCTGCGTAGTCGGAGCCTCCTGCGCGGTATTTCCCATGCGCGTCCGGCGAACCGACGACGATTTTTCCATCCAAGAAGCCCGCGCCGATGAACGGCTTCAGCAGCGCCGGCGGCTTTTTCTTCTGAAGCGGCATCGGCTTCCAGTCCTCGTTCAGGAGAACCACCAATGCCTGCGCGGAAACCGAATACTTTTTCGCCAAGGCGCCTCCCTTCTCGGCGTATTCCGCCACCTTAATCAGCCCGGCGTCCTGGAGCACGCGGAAATGATAGTAGGCGGTCTGCGCCTGCATCCGCAACTCCTTCGCCACCTCTGCGGGATATTTCGGGGCATGCGCGAGAGTACGCAGTATGCGCAGCCGCTCGGGCGAAAGCACGGAAATCGACGCGTCGTCCACTATTTCCGCTTCCAAAGCGCGTTCGTTGTCGAATACCTGCGTCATGCCTACCGCCAATTTTTAACCTATTTAATAATAGTATGAATAAATTTATAATACCTACGCCATTTATATATGAAAAAAGCTGACTGCGCTCCTTCCTGTCGGCAGAATTTTGAACGGCGTTTATAATAGCGTCGAACGCTAGTCCCTTCCTCGCTCTAGGGTGAGATTTATGTGCGGAATCATCGGCTACATCGGAGTGAAAAGCGCGGGCCCGATTCTTCTGGACGGCTTGCGCAAGCTCGAATACCGCGGTTACGATTCAGTTGGCATGGCTACTTTCGAGGGAAGCGGCATCACGCTGAAAAAGGACGCGGGACGCATAGACGACGTCGCGAAGCGCGAGCGGCTTGGCGACATGCAGGGAAACGCGGGCATAGGGCACACGCGCTGGGCAACGCACGGCGGCGTCACGAAGGAAAACGCCCACCCGCACGCGTCCTGCGACGGGCAAATCGTCGTGGTGCACAACGGAATCATCGAGAACTACTCGGAACTGCGCGCGGCGCTTGCGGAACGCGGGCACTTCTTCCGCTCGCAGACGGATACGGAGGTCGTTCCGCACCTGCTCGAAGAGGAGCTGCGCCGGGGAAACGGAATCGAGCAGGCGGTCCGCAACGTCGTTAAGCAACTGCACGGCTCGTTCGCGCTGCTCGTGCTCTGTTCGCGCGAGCCGGACAAGATAGTCGCGGCGCGGCGCGAGAGCCCGCTCATCATCGGACTCAGCGACCACGGCACTTTTGCGGCAAGCGACGCCACACCCTTCCTCGGGCAGACGAAGCACGTCGCATACCTCAACGACAACGAGATGGCGGTTCTCACGCGGGGAGGCGCCGCGTATTTCGATTTCAACGGCAACCCCGTCCGCAAGGAAGTGGCGGAGATAACGTGGAAGGCGGAGCAGGCGACGAAAGGCGGACACGACTACTTCATGATAAAGGAAATCCTCGAGGAGCCGTCTGCGATGCGCAACGCGCTCCTTCAGGACAGGAAGGCGTTCACTGAGTTCGCGCACGAAATCGCGTCGGCGAAGAAGGCGATGGTTATTGCCTGCGGAACTGCGCGGCATTCCGCAATCATCGGCAAACACCTGCTCGACAGGGTTGCGGGAAAGCAGGTCGAAGTGATGATTGCCTCGGAATTCGCATACTTTGCGGACAACCTCACTCCGGACACGCTCGTCGTATGCGTTTCACAGAGCGGGGAAACGGCGGACGTGCTCGACGGCGTGCGCAAGGCGAAGGCGAAGGGCTGCCGCGTGCTTTCCATCGTCAACGTGGTAGGCTCCACGCTCAGCCGCCTCAGCGACAGGGCGGTATATCTCAACTGCGGACCCGAGGTGTGCGTGGCGGCGACGAAATCGTTCATCAATCAGGTGACCGTGTTCTACCTTCTTGCTTACGCCATGCGCGGCGCGTTCGACGAGGGCGTCACGGAACTTACGAAGGTGAGCGAACTCCTGCTGAAGGCGTTCGAACTCAACGACGCCAGGGCAAAGGCAATCGCAGAGCGCTTCGTGAAGAACGGCAACGCCTACTACATCGGGCGCGGGGTGAACTTCGCGATGGCGCTCGAGGGCGCGCTGAAGATGAAGGAGATTTCCTACGTGCACGCCGAGGGCATGCCTGCGGGCGAGCTGAAGCACGGCACGCTCGCGCTCATCGAAAACGGCACGCCCGTATTCCTGCTCAACCCCACGGACTACACGTACTACGACACGCTTTCCAACGGGCTGGAGACGAAGGCGCGCGGCGCGGTGCTCATAGGCGTCGGCAACAAAAACAACACGGCGTATGATGAGTTCATCGAACTGCCCGAAGTGCCGGAGATTTTCTATCCGCTTCTGGAAGCGGTGCCGCTGCAACTGGTGGCATATTACGCGGCGGTAGCGCGCGGGCGCGACCCCGACAGGCCGCGCAACCTCGCGAAATCGGTGACGGTGAAATGAAATACTTCCTGTTCGACCTCGACGGGACGATTCTGCATTCCGACGAGGCGCTCATCCGCCTCTATCGCGATTGTTTCGCGCGTTTCGGACTGCCCGAACCGAAAGCCGAGGACATCCTCAGGTACAACGGAAACACGGCCGAGGACTGGGTGCCTCTTCTCGATCCGAGCGTGCCGAAGAAGCGGATTCCGGAAATCGTGGAATGGATTCGCACCGCCTACGCGACGGAGTACATACCAAGATACGGAAAGCCCGAGAAAGGCGCGCTCGAAATGCTCGCCGCTCTTCGCGAAAAAAGCGCGAAACTGTGCGTCGTCACAAATCAGATGCGTTTCGAAACGGAGTCATCGCTGCGCGTCATGAATTTCGATTTCGACGCGACCGCATGCAGGAGCGACGTCGCGCTTCCGAAGCCCGCGCCCGATCTTGTGCTTGATGGCGTGAAAAGACTCGGCGCGAAAAAGGGGGAAACGCTCTTCGTCGGCGATTCCTTCGCGGACGCGGGAGCGGGAAAGGCGGCGGGGGTGAAAACCGTCCTGGTGCGCAGGGTTTGGAATTCGAACGTCGACGCCGAGAAGATTGACTCGCTGAAGGAGGTGCTAAAATTCCTATGAACACATACGTGATTCTCGCGGCAGGAAACGGCGTGCGGCTCTGGCCGATAACGGAGCACATTCCGAAGGTGATGGTGCGCGTGCTCGGGAAGCCGATGCTGGAATGGATAGCAGAGGGCATAGAGAAGGACGCGAATAAGATGATAGTCGTCGTCGGAGCCAAGAAGGAAAAAATCGAGGAATGGGCTGCCGCGTCGCCCCTCAGGAACAAGATCGTGCTCGTGGAGCAGAGCGAGCGCCTGGGCACAGGTCACGCCCTGCTTCAGGCGGAGGAGGAAATCGGCGGCGACTTCATCGTGCTCAACGGCGACAATTTTTTCGCTCCCGAAGCATTCAAGCGCATCGCTTCTGAAAAGGGATACTGGTGCTTCTCGAAGAAGGTGGAGGACACGCGCCACTACGGCGTGTTCGAAACCTACGGCGGCAGGCTGAAATGGTTCGTGGAAAAGCCCGCCGAAGGAAAGCCGGGGCTCGCGAACCTGAATCTCATGCGCCTGCCGAAACAATTCTTCGACTACCTGCGGAAGCTTGAAAAGTCGCCGCGCGGCGAATACGAGCTGCCGGACGCGCTCTTCGGCTTCGCGAAGAGGAACGACGTCGTTGTGCACGAGCTTGAAACGTACTGGAACGACGTCGGGTTCTTTTGGAACCTCCTTGACGCAAACGCCTACGCTGCCGAGAACCTCATGGACGAAAAGTGCGACGGCGAAATCGAGAAAGGCGCCATCGTGCGCGGGAAGGTGCATCTCGACGTCGGCTCCGTGATAAAGGCGGGCACTGTCGTGCAGGGGCCCTGCTTTATAGGCGACAACTGCGTCGTCGGACCGGGCGCGGTGCTCCGCCCGGTAACCGTGCTGGAGGGCGACAATCACGTCGGCGTGCACGCGGACCTGAAGAACTGTTTGTTCATGCGCGACGCCGACGCGCACTCCGCCTACGTCGGCGATTCCGTCGTCTGCGGAGGCGTGAATCTCGGCGCAGGCACCCGCACCGCGAACCTGCGCTTCGACGGCAAGCCGGTCGACGTGCATTTCCGGGACAAGAGGGTGAACTCGGGAAAGCGCAAACTCGGCTGCGTGGTCGGCGCGGGCACGAAAACTGGCGTCAATGTTTCCATCGACTGCGGCGTTCTCATCGGCGAGAACTGCCGTGTCCATCCCGGAACAGTAGTGAACCGCACGCTCGACAACAACACCGTATGGAACGGCGATTGAATGTTCCGCGCCTACGACGTACGGGGGATTTACGGCAAGGACATTACGCCCGGCTCGCTCTGCAGCCTCGGCAGGGCGATGAGCCGCTACGCGGAGGATATTGTCCTCGGCATGGACTATCGCCGGCATAATGAGGAGCTTGCTGCCGCCTTCCGTGCAGGTTTTGACGGCGAGGTGCGCTTTCTCGGCAGGGCACCGACTCCCGCGGTCGCGTTTCATTCGCGGAAACTGGGCGCGGCGCTTACTGCGTCGCACAACCCGGCTGAATACAACGGCTTGAAGCCGTTCCGCGAGCGCAGGTGCTTCTGGCCCGATGAACTGAAGGAACTAGAGGAAAAAACCAAGCCGTGCGGAACGCCGATGAAAACGAAGCCGCTGGACGCGGACGCCGAACTTCATGACGGTTACGTTTCCGCGCTTCCAGAGGCGGGCGACGCGCTTTTCGACTTGTGCGGGGGCGCGGCGTGCGCGCTTAGGGACGTTTTTCCGAACCGCATCTTCGACGAGCCCGACCCCGCGTACGAAAGGCATTCCGCCGAGCCGAAGGAGGAGACGTTGGGCGTGCTGAAGGAGAGGACAAAGGAACGGCTCGGCTTTGCATTCGACGGAGATGGGGATCGCGTCGCCGTCTGCGACCGCGGCAGGATAATCGACGGCGGCGTAATAATAGCATACATCGCCGAGCATTTTTTGAAGAAAAAGGATACGCTTGCCATTACTCTGGATGTGTCGGATGAAGTCGCACAATACCTTACCGACGCAGGGTTCGGCGTCGAGGTTTCCAAGGTGGGTGACGTCTTCGTCCTGCAGAAAGCGGTTGCGGAGGGCGCGGCTTTTGCGGGAGAACGTTCGGGGCACTACTCGATGATGAAACACATGCCGTATTCCGACGGCATCTACTTCGGCTTGCTCCTGTCGCAGGCGAAAGCCGGCGAGATTGCGGAGTATGCGGCGCGGTTTGCCGCAGTGACGGAAATCGGCGCGGTTTACGCGAAGGTGGACTTCGGCGCGCTGGAGGGGAAAATCCGCGCGAAGGAGCCCGAATGGATTTCCACCATAGACGGCATCAAGGCGCGTTTCGCGGATTACTGCCTGCTCGTGCGCGCCTCGAACACCGAACCCAAGGTGCGCGTCAACGTCGAGGCGAAAACCCGCGAACTCGCGCGGCGCGGCATGGCGGAAGCGAAGGAATTAATTAACGCCTGCGTCGTCAAGCAATCATGAGGGAACCTGCGGTTGCGGGCGCGTTTTATCCCGGCGACAGGGAAGAGATCGGGGAATTATTGGGCGCATTCAGGGATGGGGCGACGGCGCCCAAGAAAAAAACCGACGCAGTGGTTGCTCCCCACGCGGGCTGGATTTATTCGGGAGCCACCGCGATGCATTCCTTCCTCGCCTTGGAAAAGAAAAAAACATACGTCGTCCTCTCGCCGAACCATACGGGAATGGGCGCGCCCGTCGCGCTCAGCGCGGAGGACTGGGAAACGCCCCTCGGAACGGTGAGGAACGATGGCGCGCTCGTTAAGGAACTGGGACTGCCGATAAGCGAGGCTGCCCACCAACGCGAGCATTCCGTGGAAGTCCAACTTCCATTCCTCCAATACCTGTTCGGCGACTTTTCATTCGTTCCCATAACGATGATGGACCAGTCGCTGGAAGCGGCGAGGACGGTGGCTGAGCGGCTGGCGGCATCCAAAAGGGATTTCGCCGTAATTGCCTCGTCCGATTTCACGCATTATGAGCCGGCTCGGCAGGCGAAGGAGAAGGACATGAAGGTTATCGACGCGATTCTGAGGATGGATGCCGCCGCATTTTACGAAAAACTGCGCGCAACTCGCGCCACTGCCTGCGGTTTCGGCCCGATTGCCGCCGCCATGCTCTGGGCAAAGAAGAAGGGGAGGAAAAAAGGGGAGTTGCTCGCGTTCTCGAACTCAGGCGACGTGTCGGGCGACTACGCCGCCGTAGTGGATTACGCGAGCATCGCATTCTATTAGTCCGCCAAACCGTCGGGAGTCACGCGGAACACGCATTCCCCGTCAGGCAGGTTCGGGGAATCCACGAGCTTCGCGATTCTCCTGTCCTCCTTGCTTCTTCGCAGGTACAGGCGATAAGTCGACGTGTGCGCCAAAACGTGCCCTCCAATCGGCGTCGTCGGGTCCCCGAACATCATGCCGGGGTTGTCCATAACCTGGTTCGTGACGTATACGGCAAGATTGTTGTTGCGCGCGTATTTCAGGAGAAGATGGATGTGCTTGTTCAGCTTGTGCTGCCGCTCGTTGAGCATCTCCCTGCCAAGGTAGTCGCTCCTGAACGTGGCGGTGAGGGAATCCACGACTATCAGGCGTATCTTCTTCTCGCGAATCAGGTTCTCCGCTTTCTCCGTCAGGAACATCTGGTGGTCCGAGTTCATCGCCTGCGCGACGTGGATGTTCCCGAGAATCTTCGCCGGCTCGAGGTCCCTCGCCTCCGCCATCTGCGATATGCGCTCTGGGCGGAACGTTCCTTCCGTGTCTATGAAAAGAACCGCGCCTTCCAAGCCGCCTTGGTCGCGGGGCAGTTGGGCGGTGACGCAGAGTTGGAACCCGAGCTGCGAATTGTGGAGTATTGTTGGCGCGTTGCCGCCTACGAACGTGTGTCCTTCGGGAACCACGAAGTCGTAAACCGCGCCGTTGTGTTCTATTGTTTGGGCGCTCACCACCTTGTCCCAGCCGAGCAGCGCGATTATTTTTAATTGCTCTACGCGCCTATGAAGGGCGTCTTTTCTTTCGGTCAATTCATCGGACAGGACGCGCGCTACCTTTTCAACGCGTTGTTTCGGAATTCCGCGCTGCAAACAGTTCCGGGCGCCCCTTTTCGACAAACCCGATTTTTCCGCAGCTGAGCTGAAGGCGAACGGCAATGAGTTCAAGAATTCCACCTGCTGCGCCCGGTTCATTCCGCCCATGCATTGCGCTTCCTTTGCTTTTTCTCCCAAATACGCTTCCCCGTCCAGGAAGAAGCGAATGGCGTTCGCCATGGTCGAGTCGGTTATTCGTTGCTCCGGAGCTTGGCTCAGGATTGCCCAGAGCGTTTCGCTCTCAGCGCGTATTTTCTTTTTTCCAAGGGCTTTTTCGCGGCGTCCCCGGTTTCCCCCCAGCGTTTCGCGGTAAATGTTTCTTACCAGCGAGGTCAGCTCTTCGGGAAAGCCATGAACGCCCCCATGGAACGGGATTTCAAACTTCTTGAATTTGAACGGCAGGGACGCTATTTTTTCCCGGGCTTTGCCACCGACGTACACCCTCGCATATTCCTCGCCTGAAACGCGGTGTTTCCTATTGGTGCAATCGATTCCGAGCGTTGCGAGTAAATAACTCAGTTCTTTTGCCAGCCGCCTGCTTTTGGTATCAAGTTGAACGCTTGCGCCCAGGCAACCGTCCCCTTCAACATAACCTGCAAGAAAAGCCGCTCTGACCGCTTCGCCGGAAGTGAATATTTTGGCTGGAACGTATTTTTCGCCAGACTTGCATCCAGCTAGGTCGCCCAACAGCCCAAGGGTGTTTTTTCTCAGCAGCACTATGTAGGCGGGCAGCCTGTTTTCCAGCCGTCTTACTCTTATTGTGGGTTCGTAGCCAAACCGTTTCGGGATGTATTCCTTCAGCCACGAAACTATTTTTTCCTCGGTCGTGGTTATCGACAGGGGATTGGGCGTTCCCTCCGCAACGAAAAACCCCAGAAAGTAAGCGTCGTCTTCGGAAACGCCGCCGGTCGCGACGGACGGAAGCATCTTCGGCGTGGCGACGTAGTCCCCGGCAACGAGATGTCCAGCCTGTTTCCACGCGAGTCCCTGCTTCGTGAAAACGAGCAGCCTGTGCGGTTGCGTGGTCTTTATCCGCCGTCCCCTTTTCGTCTCGAAATCAACGAGTTTTTCGGCGAACCCCTTGTAAATTGTGCCTGTTTTTTCTATTGAAATTCCATTGTCGTTGAATGCGAAGACGCTTAACGGCGCGTCCCGCACCACGAAGCCGTCTTCATAAGGGGTTTCCCCGCGCTCTGCTCGGTACTTTTCGTAAACCTCGCTTATCGGCTCCAGGTGAAAAACCTCGTCGTTGAAGTAGGCAACCGGAGTATCCCCGCAAACGCACTTGCCTGAACCGAACTTCCCGAACGCCTCCGTGATTGCCTGGGTTTCGATTCCTCCGCCGATGAGCTTGTCCAGCTCTTCGGAACCGGTGGTGATTTTCTCTATCTTCAAGCGCTGCTCCATTAT
>PEXZ01000016.1 GCA_002763345.1 Candidatus Micrarchaeota archaeon CG08_land_8_20_14_0_20_59_11 | reverse complement strand
CGGGCCGCGAAAAGGAAGACGGCCCGGGCGAAGCCGAAGAAAAAGTCGAAGAAAAAAACCAAAGCAAAGCGCGGAAAAAAGCGCTAGGCGCGCAGCTCCTTGACGTCAAGATTTTTCAAGTCCAGCAGGAGCGCCCGTCCGTGCTGGAGCGCGGGAACCTTGATTATTTTGGTTTTTCCAATCCGGTCAGTCCCTTCGGCTTCGTGGATGTGCCCGCACACGCAGGCGCGCGGCTGCGTTTTTTCAAGAAACGCGCGCAACGCTCTGCTGCCGACATGGGTTCCGCGGAGTAGATCCGCTTTCGTGCCGAACGGAGGAAAGTGGGAAATGAAAATCGTTTCATGCGTCACCCGCATTCCCGCCAGCATCGCCGCTATCTCCCCCTCGCTAAACTCCGTCGGCGTGTCGAAGGGCGTCGGATTGCTTCCGCCGATGCCCGCAAAGGCAATGCCCGCGACTTTTTTCGCCTTCAGGTGGATTGAGACGCCGCGCTTCTCCAACAACGCGGCAATCCGAGCGTCATCCATATTACCAAAAACAGCGACGCATGGCACGGTTATCGCGTCCAGGAAATCCTCGGCGAATCCCACGGGTCCCCGCGCCGTCAGGTCGCCGGCGATTATCGCGACGTCGGGACGGCTGCGTTCAATCATCCCCTGCGCCCACTCGATTGCGATTTCCTCCGCGTGGACGTCGGAAAAGCAGACGGCTTTCATGTTCCAACCGAATGAAAACGACGCGCAATAAAAGCGTTTGTTTGCAAACTGCACTAAAAGCGCGCGTTATGCGAGCTTCAGCTCCGCGTCTGCGATGAGATGCGAGAGAAACGCCGCGCCCCCGTAAATCGCCAGGGGCTGCGAACGCGTCAGCGCGAAAACTACCGCGGAGAAAACCAGCAGCGCCAAAAGCGAATGCGTCACTCCGCGGTGCCTCGGCTTCAGCAGCAGGACGAACAATATCACGGCTATGGCGGCGATAATCGCGCCGAGAATCCGCGACTGCTCGGGCAGCGTCAGGTAAGCCAGCGCCGCCGCGCAGAACGCCAGCGAGCCGACGACGATTCTGAAGATTTTGCTCTTCGCATGGTCGATGTCGGGCGCGAGCGCGCCGAGCAGGATGACCGCGGCGAGTTGCGGCGACAGCGCAACCGGAAAAACGAGCGACAGCGCGCCGCAGCACAGCAGCGCAACGGCGACGTGCCAGAACGCGTTCACAGCATCCCTTTAAAAGAAACGGCGATTTATATCTTCCTCGGTGGGGTTTTGGCGATAGTTGATTCCGGAGAACGCAAGGCGAAGGCGCTTTCCATCGGCGATTTCTTTTTCAAGCTGCCGTCGCAGGGCAGGCTCGCGGCGTACCTGTTCGCAATGTGCTTCGGCGCAGGCGTAATCCTGCGGCTGATAGCCGGCAGCGGGGCGCTCGACGCGCTGATTTTCGGCGGAACCGAAGGCATCCTCCTGCTCGCCGGTCCCGCTCTCGTGGCAGCAGTGCTCGCCCCGCCCCTGTTCGCATCGAAACGCACCCTCAAACACTTCCTTTTCATTGCCGTCATGGCGTCCGCCGCAAGCATACTCGTATTCGCCGCGGGGACGCTTTCGGTGCGCAGCCTCGGCATGGAACTGCTGAATTTCGTGCTCGTCGGGGACGCAATCGTCTTCCTCGTGTGGTTCGCCGCATGCTTCTTCGGGCTGGGCCTCGGAATTTCGCGCTCGTTCGCCGTCGCACTCGTGCACCCGTTCCTCAACGTCGCGGTGCTCTTCATCTGGGCGCGTTTCGGTTTCTTCGCAAGCGCGCTCGACGTGGGTTCGCCGTTCCTGGCGTTCGTGAAGATACTGCTCGCCGCGGGCGTGTTCCTCTCGGCGCTTTGGGCGATTTCGTACGTGATTAACGCGCCCGCCAAGAAGAATTTCGGCATTTCGACGGTGGAAGCGGTCGTCCTTTTTTTCTCGCACATGGTTCGCGGCGGGAAAGGGCTGGAGGAGGTGCTCGCCGAATTCGGCGAAGACGTTGAAACTACCGTGGGCGCCGTCACGTTCCGCAGGAAAAACGGGAGCATCAAGTCCGTTTTCGTGGTGCCCTACGTGCATTTCGGGCCGTTCGGGAATCTCGGCGGAAGCGAGTTCCCCGCGCTGATAGCCAGGGACGTGGAAGCCCGTCTCGGCGCGCCCGCGCTGATATTCCACGGAACCGTCAACCACGAC
Source organism: Candidatus Micrarchaeota archaeon CG08_land_8_20_14_0_20_59_11 (assembly GCA_002763345.1). Lineage (GTDB taxonomy): Archaea > Micrarchaeota > Micrarchaeia > Norongarragalinales > Norongarragalinaceae > Norongarragalina. The sequence continues at coordinate 6,954 of PEXZ01000016.1, read as the reverse complement.
TTCAACCCCGTTTATTCGTCCAGCGAGTCGCTGCTCGCCAATGCGGTCGTCGGCATGGCGCGGCGCGAAAGGAAAGCCGAAGGGCGGGCTGCGTTCGTGTCCGATTCATCGGGGCGCGTCGCAGGCATCAGCTTCGGCAAGGACGGCTTTCTCACGCTCTCGCTCGCGCCGGAAGGAACGGAGGACATCAACCTTGCGATAGGGTACGCGCTGCGCTACAAGGCGGAGGCGGCCGGCTTCGGGCACGCCCTTCTGGTTGACAGGCACAACTCGTGCACCGACGGCAGCCTGCTCGAAATCGGGAGCCCGCCGTACTACGAATTCGAGGACGCCATTGCTTCGATGACGCCGCCCGCAGCCGCATCGCAGAAGCCGTTCAAGCTTGGAATCGCCTCCGCTTCCCTTCCGTTCACGCGCGAACAGGGCGTCGGAGCCATGGGGTTGCGCGTCGCCGTCTTCGAGATAGGAAGCAAACGCTCCTGCTACGCGCTCGTCGACGCGAACAACGCGCTTCCAGAACTGCGCGGCCGCGTCGTGTCGCTCATCAGGCGCCACGGATTCGACGCTGGCGATTTGATGACGACGGATACGCACTCCGTGAATACGCTCAGCGGCGTGACGAACCCGCTCGGACTGCACACCGAGCAGGCGAAGCTGCTCTCCGCCGTGGATGCGGCGATTCACCGGGCAGTCGAGGACGCCGAACCCTGCACCGCCTCTTTCGCGGAGCAGCGCATCCGGCTGCGCGTGTTCGGCGCGAACCGCCAGAGCGAGCTGATTACCGCGATAAACTCCACCGTATCCGTGGCGAAAATCGTCGCGCCTTTCGTGTTCATAGCCGCGCTCGCTCTCGCATTCCTCCTTCTCACCGTCATTTGAAACGCCTTAAAAACAGCGAAAAGCGTAAATACGCCGGCGGGGTCATGCATGCACCAAAGGGAGTTTCCGCAGTCTTCGCGCCGTGCGTGAGTACGCTATCGTCAAAACGCAGAAGAGCGTAGGCGTACAAAAGCGCGCGTGTGAGATTGCAAGTAACACGCATGACTGGCGCGCGGCGGACAAAACCTCTTTGGCAGAAACTTATTACTCGCCTAGCTTGAATCCGCCTGCGACGGCAGGGCGTCCCGGCGATAGCGGGACAGGGGACTTGACGCGCTCAGGCGTAGGCATCCTTCCAGCGACCTCTTTGGGACTGCTGGGATGCTCCCCCTGGCGGCTCGTCGTCCATCATCGCCGCGAACTGCAGCGTCACGACATCAGCGGGAATCGCTTCCTCCTTCTTGACGCCCAACTGCTCCAAAAACTTTAACGCCGTCTTTTCCTGAAGCTCGCGCACCTTGTCCACCTTCGTCGAAGGCAGTGCCACCTCGACGAACGCACCGAAATCCGTTATGTCGAACGCCGCGACGCGCAGCATCATGTAACCGAAACGCCATTCCGTAACCTCGCGGGGGAATGCGCGCGCATAGCCCATGCGTTCCAGCGATTCGCCAAGCGAGAATGAGGATTCCACGTCCACTCCGAGCCGCTCGTCCTCGTTGAGCATGTACGTCTCCGCTAGCAGCGTCTCGTTTTCCGTCTTCTTGTCCGTGCGGATGAGCATGTACGCGAATACCCCCTCGCCGTACTGCTTCGCGTAAACCGTGTCCACGAACTCGCCGCCCGAGAGGAATTTCGCGTGCGCCTTCTTGATTTTCGCCACCGCGTCCTCGGCGTCGGCTACCGGCGCGGTCAGGCGCGCCTCGGGCAACGGCCATTTCAGCGAGTGCTGCACCGCCTTGCGCTTCAGCATGAAGGCGTCAAGAAAACCCATGGAAAAGGCAGCGCAACAGAACTTATAAATCCTGCCTCGGCGGGCGTTCAGATTTCCTTCGCGTGCTTCCCGCTTTTTCTAGTGAAAAGATACGCAAGCAGCGCGATGATGCACAGCCCCGCGGCGCCCAGAAGAAGGCGCCAGGAGCCGTCGCCGCCGTCCGTCTGCGCGGGCAGCTTGAGCAGCCCCATGCGCGCGTCGTTCGCAGTCACGTACGCGGTGAAGAATCCCCCGTCCTTGAGCGCACTCTGCGCCAGCGCAATCGCCGCCTTCGTCTCGGTCGTGCCGAACTGCGCGTCGCCCTGCTGAGCGAGCTCTACTTCGCGCTCCGCCTCCGCCCGCATTCCCTCAATCGAACCCTCGAGCTCGAGACGGCGCGACTCGACGTCGTCAATCAAGCCCGCCGCCTTGTCGGCGTCTCCTTTTGAAACCGCCTTTTCCGCATCTGAAATCGCCTTCTCCAAAGCGGTCCGCGAACGCAAACCTTCCTGATACCGCAGGAAGCGCTTGCGCACCGTTTCGCGGTCCTGCGACGCCGAGAACGCTTTTTCGAAAAGCGCTTCCGTTTCCCGCGCCGTTTTCTTCGCCGCGTCCAGTTCGTCGGAAAGCGCGGCAAGCAGCGCGTTCTTTTCCTCCACCGCCGTCTCGTCGTTCGCCTGCAACGCTGCAGCATTCTCCGCCAGCGAAATCGCCGACAAATAATCGCCGACCGCGAACGCCTCGCGCGCCTTCTGCGCCGCGTTTTTCGTTTCCGTCGAGCACGACGGGCATTTCAGCGCGGATATTTTCTCCTGCGCCAGCGCCTTGAGCGCGTCGCGCATCGATTTCAGCGCCGCCTTCACCTCCGCCTCGTTCTGCGCCGCGGACAAACGCGACTGCGCCTGCGACGCAATCGTGCGCACCACCGTCGAATTGAAAGCCAGCGCCGCGTCTACCTCGCGCTGCGCCTCCGCCTTGTCGAGGGCGGTCTTGTTCGCCGCAAGTATCGCGTTCTCGGCTGCGAAAAGCAGTTCCAGCGCTTTTCCGTACTTGCCTTCGGCGATGCGCGCCTCCGCGTCGGAAACGCGCGTGTCGTTCGAGCCCGACGCCTTCAGTTCGTCCAGCTTCGTCAGCGCCGCGATTTGCAGGGAATCGCATTCGACCACGACGCGCGCCTCGTACGACGCGCCTGCGGGAAACGCCTCCTGCTTCAGCTGCAGGAGAAGCGCGCCCGCAAGGAATTCCGCCTTGTATTTCATCGGCGTGACAACTGAAACGGACTTCGGCGCGCACATCAGCGTCTGCACGTCGTCGTATTCGAAGCCGCGCAGTTCCTCCGCGTTGTTGCGCAGGCCGTAGCGAATCTCCATCGAAACGTTCGTCTTTTCGGAAAACGTTTTCTCGACGGAAACGGGATTCGGTATTTGGTATTCCACGGCGAAAGAAGTCGCGCCCTTCAGGCACGGCACAATCGCGCGCGCGGTGCGTTCTTCGAGCAGCGCGCCCGTGACAGCCTCGACGTCGAACGGAAACGGTTTCTCAACAAGAACGTCCGCATCCCTCGAACAATCGAAGCGCACCGTCCATCTTTTTGCGGCCTCGCGCTCGTTCGCGAACAGCGTTTCCGACGCCTCCGTTTTCTTTCGCGCGACGACCTCCGACATCCGCACCGTCAAAACGTAGACGCCGTCCGTTTCCACGCGCTGCAGCATCACCTTCCCGGCCTGAACCGAAACGCCGCCGCTCGCCGAAACAACCTCCGTGCCTTCCAGCGAAACGGGCGGCTCGAGGGCGAGCAGCGAATCGTACTCGAGCGACAGGAGGTTGCGGAAGGTGATGCGCGTCGTCACAACCGCAGGCGCGTCGAGCCGAACGACGTCCTCGTACTCCGTTTCAGCCTCCGCGCCCGCCTCGAGATGTTTTTTCAAAACGTTCGGCGCGTCGACGTCGAGCTTGGAGAGCATCGCCTCGATGTCGTCGCGCGCCGCTGCCAGCGCTCCCGCATTCCTCGCGACATCCGTCTCGCCGCCCCGGAAAAGGCGCGCGTATTCGTCCAGCCGCGCCTGCTCCGACCTTGAAAGGAATTCCGCGTCCTGCGCGGCGCGTTCGTACTCGTCGCCGAGCGAACCGAACTCCTCCTTTTCAAGCGCGTACGCGCCCTCCTCGATTTTCCGCAGGTCGTCCCCGAGCGCGAGCAGGAGCGGCTCGTCCGCGGATGTTTCGTCCGACGACGCCAGCGCGCTCCTCAACTGCGCGAGGCGCGCCTTCAGCACGGAAACGTCTATGCCGTCCTTCGCGACCTTGTCCAGCAGCGCGCCGACGCTCTCCGCCTTCGCCAGCAACTCTGTCTTCTTCTCGCGCGCGAACGACGGCTTCTCGGCAGCGGCGCGTATGTCCTGCAACTGCGCGATTTCCGAAAGGTAGAAGTTGATGCGTTCGCCGCGCGTCTTGAAGGAGGAGGAAAGCAACGCGTAGTTCTTGCCGAGAAGCGCGGAAGCGGATGATGCCGCATACGGATTCGTCGCGCGGACTTTTTCTATCGCCGCAGCAGCAAGCCGCTGCTCCTCAAGCACACGCAGCCGCAGCGTGATTTCAAGAGAACGCGCCCTTCCGTCGGCCGCTTTCGCAAGCGATTCCGTCTCCGTCGCCTTCGCAACCGCTTCCCGCAGCGCGATTATGCCGGCCGTGAGCCATCCCTGCGTTTTCGCCTTCTCAAGACGCGGGCTCGCCTCGCTCAGCGACTTCGCGTCCGCCAGCAGCGCCGCCGCCCTGTCCAAATCGTCCTCGAACGACGCGAGCGCGTACTCGGACGCAAGCGACTCCCCAGCGCCCACCAGCAGGAACGCGCTCTCGCCCACGTCGCGCAGGCGCTCTTTCTCAACCGAATCAAGCGCGGCCGACGCCGACGCCACCTTCGCCTCCGCCTGCGCCTGCAACCCGTCCCGCTCCGCATTAAGCCCGTCAATCACTTCCTGCACGCGGTCGCGGTATTCCACCTGCTCGCGCAGCAGCGAATCGTCGGAAATCAGCGCATTCGCAGCGTCCGTTATCGATGCCGCCGACGGATTCCACGCAAGCGAATTCCACGCCGCCGAAACGCGCCCGGAAACGTTCACGAACCTCTGCGCGATGCTTTCGCCGCCTGCGTCGCGCGCCTCTATCTGCTCCTGCAGCTCCCCGAACTCGGCGAACAGCCCGCCGGCTGCGCCCGCGTAGTTTTCGTCGGCCGCCTGCTCGAATTCCGCGATTTTCCTGTTGAGCGCCTCGAATCCTTTTTTAGCGGAGTCGGATGCCTCGGTGAGCGCGGAAGCGCCGTAGGAAAAGCACAGGTACGAATACTGCCGATAGGCGAGTATTCCCGACGGACCCCATGTCACGGACATGCGCTGGAACCACGCCATTGCAGCCGCGTTCGCCAAGTCCGAGTCCGCCTTGTCGGCTAGCGTCACCGCGTCCGCAAAATCGGCATCCGCCCTTGCGTTCCTCGCTATCTCAACCGCCGCAAAGCCCGAACAGTCGCGGGGCAGGAGGAACAGCGACGCGAGCGACGGGCTTTCGGATTTCAGCAGGTAGGAATATTCCGAAAACGAGAACGCGGAGGCTGACGGAACGAGCAGCAACAGCAGCGCGATTCCCCCCAATCGCATGACGAAGCAACGGAACGGCGGTTTTTATGCGTTTGCGAAACAGCGAAACGCATAGGCAGCGGATAGTTTTTAAATAAGGAGGCGGCATAACCGTTTGGTGAGGTAAATGGCGAGTGCCAGCATGGCGATGGATGCTCACAGGTGGCTGATAGACCACCCGAAAGAAGCTTCGGAGTATCAAGGCAGATGGGTGGCAGTCAGTGGAACGGGGATAGAACTCGCAGCGGGAAGCCTGTCGGAGATAATAAAGGAAAAGGGAGCGAAGAATTTCCTGATAACAAAAATACCGCTATTGAAAGAAATAGAGGAAGTGCTCTATTAGATTAGAAGGCTGATTCTTTGTGTCTTGAAGTCCGGTATGTGCCGTATTACGACAAAACAACCAAAAAGCAGGTGGTCAGGCCGGTCATTCCAGTCACCATGGAACATCTCAGCAATTCGGTTTCCACCATCGGATTGATAGACTCGGGATCGGAGTTTACTCTGTTTAGTGCTGAGTGGGGGATCGGCATAGGCATACCTGTCGATCGCGGGGAAGTTAGAAACATAGATGGAATTGGCGGTTCCATTCCTTGCACGGAACACGAGGCAGTCCTGAAGTTTCTGAACGGAGAACACGCGAAAGAAATAAAGACAAAAATAATGTTTTCAAGAAAATTCAAAGGTCCTTTCGTTCTACTCGGCAGGGATGCAATTTTCAAGTTGTACGATATCACGTTTAAAGACAAGGAAGAAAAATTCATTTTCAAGAAAATCTGATTTATGGGTCCGCAAGACGTATTTCGATTCTCTTCTTCCCGCCGCCGGGATTCTTACCCTTCGACATCCGCACAACGCCGATCTCAGACGTGTTGCGCACGTGCGTCCCTCCGCAGTCCATCGCTTCGAATCCGTCAATCTGCCACTTGCGGCGAAGTCCCGCGGGAAACCCGCTGCCAGGCGCGCGGGTCCAAGGGTTTGTTTCCGCGCCCTCGCTTTCCTCGAACCAGATTCTCACGCCGAGGTTGCGCGAGATTATTTCGTTCGTGCGCGCCTCGGCAGCAGCCAGCGCCTCGGGAGTCAACTCCTTCATGAACGTATAGTCGCTCCTTTCCTTCTCGTCATCCACCCTCCCCGACGACGCCGTGCACCCCGCGTCGAACTCCCTGAGCGCAAAGAACCCGACGTGCGCCGCGGTGTGCAGCCGCATGATTTTGTAGCGGCGTTCCCAATCGATAACGCCGTGAACCGTTTGTCCGACAGAAAAGGAGGAAGCGTCGGCAACCAGATGAAGAACGCCGTCCCCTTCTTTCCGCGTATCGACGACTTTCACGCCTCCAATTGTTCCCGTATCGCCAGCTTGCCCGCCGCCTTCGGGAAAGAAAAGCGTGGCGTCGAGAACGAGCGCGTTGCCGCGCACCGCGACTACCGCGGCATCGAACTCCCTGGCGTAAGCGTCCTTCCAGAAAAGCCGCTCGGTCATTCCGCCTGCGCCTGCGTTTCGCCTTCCTTGTTCAGCTTCACCTGCACAATCTT